>NZ_JALBHA010000879.1:0-1419 GCF_023006445.1 Bradyrhizobium sp. SHOUNA76 | reverse complement strand
AATCTCGCGATCAAGCGCTGCGAGGCCGAATACCCGCCGCTTGCGGATTGGGGCGGCGGCCATCTCGCCGCCTGCTGGCGCGCGGAAGAAGTTGCGGAGGTGGCATGACCAAGGCACTGCTCGAGGTCACCGATCTCAGGAAGCATTACCCGGTGCGCGCCGGCGTGCTGCGGCGCCAGGTCGGCACCGTGCACTCGGTCGACGGCGTCTCGTTCTCCCTTGGTGCCGGCGAGACGCTTGGGCTCGTCGGCGAGTCCGGCTGCGGCAAGTCGACGGTAGCGCGCAGCGTGCTGAGGCTGGTGGAGCCGACCTCGGGCCAGATTCGCCTCGATGGTGAGGACATCACCCATCTGTCCAAGTCGGCACTGCGCCCTCACCGTCGCTCGATGCAGATCGTGTTTCAGGACCCGTTTGCCTCGCTCAATCCACGCATGACCGCGGGCGACATCGTCGGCGAGCCGCTCGCCGTGCACGGGCTCGCCACCGGCAAGGCGCTGGAGGCACGCGTCGTAAAGCTATTCGAGCAAGTGGGCTTGCGGCCCGACCAGATGAGCAATTTCCCGCATCAATTCTCCGGCGGCCAGCGCCAGCGCATCTGCATCGCGCGTGCGCTGGCGCTCGGGCCGCGCCTGATCGTTTGCGACGAGCCGGTCTCCGCGCTCGACGTCTCGATCCAGGCGCAGGTGATCAATCTGTTGATCGACCTGCAACGGCAGCACGGCTTCTCCTATCTCTTCATCGCGCACGACCTCGCCGTAGTCGCGCATATCAGCCACCGCGTCGCCGTGATGTATCTCGGCCGCATCGTCGAGATCGCCGGCAAGGACGAATTGTTCCGCAATCCGCGCCATCCCTACACACAGGCACTGCTCGCCTCGGTCCCGGTCGCCAATCCGCTGGCGAAGAAGCTTGCGCCATTGGTTGACGGCGACGTGCCAAGCCCGGTCAATCCTCCCTCGGGCTGTGCATTTCACACCCGCTGCCGGTTTGCGATGGAGCGTTGCAAGACGGAGCGGCCGGCGCTGTTGGATGCGGGCGACGGGCATCAGGTGGCGTGCTTGCTCAACGAGGGCACGGGGCGGAATAACGCCATCGCGTAGGGTGGGTTAGCGAAGCGTAACCCACCACCGTCTGTGGCCGCGGAAACAGACGTGGTGGACTACGCCAGCGGGCCGCGCTTCGCGAGGCCGCTGGCTAATCCACCCTACAATCCCGCAGTGAGCTGATCACCGGCCAGGCCGCCAGCGCAGCGGCGAGATGCTTGAGCGTATGGCCCGAGACAATGTGTCCGGTCGCTTCGAAAATGACCGCGTCGCCGAGTTCGAAGAGCTTGGCCAGCACATAGAAGAGGATCACGCCGCCGAGCGGCACGCCGAGCGCGCCGGAGCGGGGCCGCGTCAACGCCAGGCCCACGGCCAG
>NZ_JALBHA010000878.1:0-1424 GCF_023006445.1 Bradyrhizobium sp. SHOUNA76 | reverse complement strand
CATCGACGTCGTCGCCACCGGCTGCACGCTCACCGATACGGCGGCGGGGCAGGTGGAGACGATCCTGTGCGCCGACGGCCAGTTGTCGCGCTTCGCGACGCCGCGCCTGCCCATCCGCCCCTACGGCACCGGCGATCTCCTCAATGGTCTGATCGCGGCCCACTTGGCCAAGGGCCAAGCGATCGAGACCGCAGTGCGGCTTGCGGTCGAGACGATTTTTGCGGTGCTGGTGCGCACGCAGGATGCGGGCACGGCCGAGATGCGGCTGGTACCGTTGCCGGGCCGCGCGACGTAACGGTCTCAGGTCGCGCGCTTGCCGGTCGATTGCGCCGATTTCTGCGGCTTCGCGGGACCCCTCTGCTCGCGTGCGGCCTGGGCCTTTGGTGGTTTTGCGTGGGCCGCTGCGCGCACCACCTTCTTGTTCTTGGACTTCACGCTGGCGACTTGCTTTCCGTCGCCCGTGCCACGGCGCGAGATGTATTCCTGGCCGTCGACCGGGCCGACATGCGGCGGATCGCGGCCGAGATAGGGCCGGCCGATGCCGTATGCCTTGCCGTTGGCGTCGACCCACTTCCACAGGATTTCGGTCGAGACCCAGCGCTGCGCGCGGTTGTTCCCCTGGGTGCTGACGATATCGGCCGCCATGCCGTGGCCGTAGCCGCCGCGCGTGCTGCCGCCATGATAGGAACGGTCGGAGGCGGCCTTCAAGCCGCTCGCGATCGACTGGCGATAGTCGTCGCGGAACGCACTGGTGATTCCGGGCGAGAGGCCGGCGGCTTCCGCGGCGAGCAGCGTGCGAAACAGCTTTCGCTTGAAGCTCTTGTCCATGCCGCCGATGACATAATCCATCATCGGCATGCCGGCGTGCTCGGCCGCCTTTGGATCCTTCCAGCCGAAATCCTGGTCGACCAGCTTCGTGAAGCTGCGCATCACCGTGACTGTCTTGCCCTTGCGCTTGACGGTGACGGCGCGGCGCTCCTGGACCTTGATCGAGTCCTCCTTTGCGGTGCGCTGATAGAGCGTCCAGAGATAGCGATCGATGCAGGCGTCCATGACGAAGCATTCGTCGAGGACGGCGACGGTGTCGGCCGGAGGTGATGCCTTGCTCACAGGCGTAAGGGGGCCGCTGGCGATCGCCGCGGGGGACAGTGCGTCCGTCGTTACGATCTCGGTGGGATCGGCAGATGCCAGTTTCACGGGCTCCGGTGCAGCGGCCGGCGTAGCCTCGCTGACGAGGGGCTCTGGTTCAGGCGATATCTGCGGCGCGGCTGGTGCCTCCGTCGGCAGTATCAACGCCGGATCGGCCGCGGCGAGCTTGACGGCGGGGGCGGGCGTCTCGGACACTGCTTCAGTGATCGTCAGGCCCGGTGCCGCGGCGACGGCAGCCGCGATGTCGGCGGTCAAGGCGATGCCGTCATCGATCG
>NZ_JALBHA010000877.1:0-1425 GCF_023006445.1 Bradyrhizobium sp. SHOUNA76 | reverse complement strand
GCCTGGCTCCGTGTCTCGCGCGCGGCGCGGTGCAGGGCGCGGGCGCGCCAGAGATTGACGACGATGTCGATCACCAGCACCACGAAGGGCACGGCCGAAATGGTCGGCGGCGAGGTTCCCTCGCGCAGCCGGCTATAGGCCTCGACCAGGATGCCGCCGGCGAGCACGTAGAGCAGGGCAGTGACGCCCAGCGCCGAGATGCTCTCCAGCTTGCCATGGCCGTAATGGTGCTCCTCGTCCGCCGGCTTGTCGGACACCCGCACCACCGCCCAAGTGATGATGGTCGCGACCAGGTCGATCGAGGAGTGCAGGGCCTCGGAGATCAGCGCGAGCGAGCCGATCGCGATCCCGACCACGAACTTGGCCGCCGCCATGCCGCCGCTGGCGAAGATCGAGATCGCGGCGACCGAGGTTTTGTCGTGCTGGGAGGTCATGGCGGGGGATTTAGCAGGGCGTGGGTGAACATCAAGCGATGATCCACAGCTGTAGTCGCTAGTGAGTTGCAGGAGCGATCTAAGTCTTGCTCCGGCCCCGCAGGGTGGGCAAAGGCGCGCAGCGCCGTGCCCACCATTCTTCCGCGATCGCTGACGCATGGTGGGCACGCTTCGCTTTGCCCACCCTACGAGACCGAGACTGGATCGACGGCTACGGCACCGTCACCACGATCTTCCCCAGATGCCTGTTCGCCTCCATGTGCTCGAACGCCTTGTCGATGTCGTCGAACACGAACACCTTGTCGATCGGCAGCTGCAGTTTTAGCGACTCCACCGCGCCCCAGATGTCCTTGCGGACCTCCTCGAAGATCTCGCGGATCTCCTCGATGGTGCGGGTGCGGAAGGTGACGCCGACATAGTCGATGCGGCGCGCCGCATGCAGGTCGAAGTTGAAATCGGCATGGGTGCCGCCGAGCCGGCCGACATTGACGATGCGGCCCTTCACCTTGGTCGCGGCGAGGTTCTGATTGGCGACCTTGCCCGAGACCTGATCGACGACGAGATCGACGCCTTCGCCGTTCGTCGCCTTGAGGACCTCGTCGACCCATTTCGGATCGGAGCTGTCGACCGCGAGGTCGGCGCCATACTCCTTCAGCCGGCCGCGGCGATTGGCGTCGGTCGACGAGCCGATCACGAGTTTCGCGCCCTTGAGCTTGGCGATCTGCATCGCCATCAGCCCGACGCCGGAGCTGGCGCCCTGGATCAGCACGCTCTGGCCCGGCTGCACGCCGCCGACGGTGACGACGGCGTTGTGCATGGTCGCGAGCGCGACCGGCAGGGTGGCCGCTTCCTCGAAATTCATGTTCGAGGGGGCGCGGAACAGCCGGCCGTGATCGGCGAGTGTGTATTCGGCAAACGCCGCGCCGCCCGAGCCCATGATGCGGTCGCCGATCTGGACGCCCTTGGCATCCGGCCCGAGCTCGGCGATCTC
>NZ_JALBHA010000876.1:0-1429 GCF_023006445.1 Bradyrhizobium sp. SHOUNA76 | reverse complement strand
GCCGCAGCCGCAGGCCAGCAGCAATCCGCTGGAGTCGCTGTCGCTCGACATCGGCCGGCTGATGGACCGCAACCTCGCCGCCGAGATGTGGGACCGCTACCAGCGCGGCGAGAACAAGGCCTTCACCAAGCGCCTCTACACGCCCGCCGGCCAGAAGGCCTTCGACGAGGTCGCCCGCAAGTACCGCGCCGACCGCAACTTCAAAGGCACCGTCGATCGCTATGTCGCCGAGTTCGAGCGCCTGCTCGACGAAGTCGCCCGCGACGGCCGCGGCCCGCAGGAGCTGCGCAGCCACCTGACCTCGGAGACGGGCCTCGTCTACACCCTGCTCGCCCACGCGGCGGGACGGCTGGGCTAAGCACCAGGTCCGCAAGACGGCACGATAGAAAACGGAGGCCTCGCGGCCTCCGTTTTGTTTTGCAGGAGAAAGCTCAGGTTCCGCCGGGCTGGCCAAATGACAGCCTCTCGGCCAGGACAGCGGCCTGGGTGCGCGAGCCGACGCCGAGCTTGCGCAGGATCGTCGAGACATGGCCCTTCACGGTCTGCTCGGCGATGTCGAGCTCGCCCGCGATCTGCTTGTTGAGCTTGCCGTCCACGATCATCGCGAGAATGCGGAGCTGCTGCGCCGACAGCGAGGCCATTCGCGCGGCGAGCTCGACATCGGCGCTCTGAATCGAACCGCGGCCGCCGACATTGGGCGGCATCCAGATTTCGCCGGCAAGGATCTTCGTAATCGCGTCCGCCATCTCGGGAAGGCTGAGCGATTTCGGGATGTAGCCGGATGCGCCGTAGGCAATGGCGCGGCGGATCGTGGCGGCGTCCTGCCGTGCCGAGATGATCGCCACCGGCACCGTCGGGAATTGCGCCGACAGGATGAACAGCGCGGCGAAACCCTGGATACCCGGCATGGTCAGATCCCAGAGGATCAGGTCGATCTCGTCGGACTGAGCCGACAGGATGCCGGTCGCCTCGTCAAGCGACTGGCAGGCGATGATGTCGAGACCGGGCAGCACGCTCGACAGCGCGCTGCGCAACGCGGCCTGTACCAGCGGATGATCGTCGCCGATAAGGATGCGCATTGTCAGGGAGTCTCCTGTTTCGTCCCGAACTGCCGGCTCAGGGCTTCGCTGCCGAGGAAGCGCCGCAGAGCCGCGGGCTTGACCGGCTTCGACAGGATCTCGCAGCCGCGCGCCCTCGCTTCCTTGCGCACCGCCTCGCTGCGATCGCCGGTGACGACCAGCGCGCGGACGTGGCGGCCCGACTTCTGCCCGAGATCGTCGAGAAAGTCCAAGCCGCTGCGGCCACCATCGAGATGATAATCCAGCAACACGACGTCGGGCGTGCTGGCTGCCGCCGCAGCCATCGCCTCGGCGGCATCTGCCGCGACCAGCACGCGATGTCCCCAGCCGCCGAGCAGCGCCGCGAGGCC
>NZ_JALBHA010000875.1:0-1430 GCF_023006445.1 Bradyrhizobium sp. SHOUNA76 | reverse complement strand
GTGAGGATCGCGGCGAGGCCACGCCGCCAGCCGCCGGGGCCGGCGAGCTCGCTCGGCGTGGGGCCGTGGGAATGGCCGCAATGCTCGTCGTGGACGTGATCGTGGGCGTGGTGGTGATGCGCGTGACCATGGTCGTGGTGATGATGATCATCATGCGCGTCGTGATGATGGTGATGGCCGTGATCATGGTGGTGATGCGGCACGCCGGCGATTGCCGGCACCGGCTGGGCCGCCTGCAGCGCGCGGATGAAGGTGCGGCCCTTGACCCAGACGAGGCGCAGCCCGAACAGTGCAATCAAGGCGTAGCTCGCGATCTCGATCACGCCTTCCGCCTTGCACATGGTCTTGGCGGTCGCATTCAGCACCCAGGCCGAGATGCCGACGATCAGGATCGCCACCAGCGACTGCATCAGGGCCGAGGCGAACGACAGCGCAATACCGCGCCGCGCGGTCTCGCGGTTGGCGACGAGATAGGAGGCGATCACCGCCTTGCCGTGGCCCGGGCCGGCCGCGTGGAAGATGCCATAGGCAAACGAGATGAAGAGCAGCGTCCACACCGCCGAGCCGTCGGATTTCGCGGCACGGATGGTCACCGACATCTGGCGATAGAATTCCGACTGTTTTGCCAAGAGCCAACCGATGAGGCCGCTCGCTTCGGGTTCGGCCGCCTGCGCAGGGCGCGGCGCGCCAAAGGGGTTTTGGGCCAGGAGATCATGAAGCGCGCCATCAGCGACGCCGAGCACGACGATAGCCGCGGCGCAGGCGAGCAGCCCGCGGGCGAGCGGAGAATGCAGACGACCGATCAAGGGCAATCCACCGTGATCTTGTTGGCGAACATCATGCCGAAATTCGAGTTCTCGCCGTTCAGGAAGGTCTGCTCGTTGAGCTTCTGCGCAGTGGCGGAGCCGTCGCTTGGCCGGTCAAGCTTCATCTGGCAGCCCGCGGGCGCGCCGACGAGCTTCACCGGACTCTCCTTGGCCATCTGGAAGTCGATGAAGAAGGAGCGGTCGAACACTTCGAGCACCAGCTGCTTGGGCTTGACCGGGTTCTTCAGCGGCAGCGTGAAGTGCAGGGTCAACACCGTATCCTTGTAGTCGAGGAAATAGTCGACCGGCTCCTGGAATCGCTCCTTCTTGCCGTCGGCTCGCGCAAAGGTGAAATAGGCATATTCCTTCAGCGACTCGACATTGGTCTGCGCCAGCGGCCCAAGCTCCTCGCGCGTATAGGCGCCCTTGGTCTTGCTCTCGAGCCCCTGCACCGCATAGGCCGAGAACATGTCGTCGAAGGTCCAGGCATGGCGCACGCCAGTGATCGTGCCATCCTCGGCGTAGAGCAGCTCGCTGGTCGCGGTGATCCAGACATGCGGATGCGCGCGCGCCGTGCCCGCCGCGAGTGTGAGGCCCAGGGCGAGCATGAGGGCGAGCAGGGCG
>NZ_JALBHA010000874.1:0-1431 GCF_023006445.1 Bradyrhizobium sp. SHOUNA76 | reverse complement strand
GAACACGGCGAGCGCGGCCTCGGCCCGCTCCAGCGCTCGCTCGCGTTCGAGCTCGAACACGGCGGCCACCGCGGCGCCGCCCTCCATCACGTAAGCCGCGCTGGTTGCGACATAGCCGACCGCGACCGCGTCGAGATGAGCGTTGAACTGTGCCGCGAGCGAAATCGAGCCCTCGATCGCGGAACGCATGGGACGTTCGGTGGGGATGTGAACGAGAATGTCTTTGTACATGGGCCGCCTCCGATGAACATCATCCGGTGGCTGCAGTCTTTCACTGCCGGAAGCATCGGCGTTGAGCTGCATCAAATGCGCAAGGACGACTTTGCCGCGGCCGCACGCTCGCACATCCTTTGCCAAGATTTAATCGGACGGACGGGACGCCGTAAGGTGACGATGTCCATGTTGGATGCAAGGCGACACTTCCAACATGGACATTTCGACATGAACGACCGCGTCAATTCCGACACCTCGACGTCCCGCAAGATCTTGAGGCCGCGCCGGCTCGCGCTGCTCGGCACCGTGGCCGCGCTCGGCGTGGCCGTGCTGGCGGCTTCTCCCGGCTCTTCGCCGTTCGCTCTGAACTCGTTCATTGCCCCGGCCCAGGCCGCGGAATCCGCCACGACGCCGCCGGGCTTCGGTGACCTCGTCAGCAAGGTCAAGCCCGCCGTCATCTCGGTGCGGGTCAAGATCGACCGGGCCAACGACAAGAGCGCCATGCTGCAACAGAACCGGATGGATTCGGACGAGGAGACGCCGTTCGACCAGTTCTCCCGGCAGTTCGGCTTCCGTGGCCCAGGCGGCATGAACGGCATGCCGCGCCAGCGCCATCAGATGGTCACGGGCGAAGGCTCCGGCTTCTTCATCTCCGCCGACGGCTATGCCGTGACCAACAACCACGTCGTCGACCACGCCGAGTCGGTGCAGGTGACGATGGATGACGGCACGAGCTACACCGCGAAGGTCGTCGGCACCGATCCGAAGACCGATCTCGCGCTGATCAAGGTCGATGGCAAGAAAAACTTCCCGTTCGTCACATTCGCCGACCAGAAGCCGCGCGTCGGCGACTGGGTGGTCGCGGTCGGCAATCCCTTCGGCCTCGGCGGCACCGTGACTGCCGGCATCGTCTCGGCCAGCGGCCGCGACATCGGCAATGGTCCCTATGACGACTTCATCCAGATCGACGCGCCCATCAACAAGGGCAATTCCGGCGGCCCGGCCTTCGACATGAATGGCAACGTGATCGGCGTGAATACTGCGATCTTCTCGCCCTCCGGCGGCTCGGTCGGCATCGGCTTCGACATCCCGGCCTCGACCGCAAAACTCGTCGTCGCGCAGCTGAAGGACAAGGGCGCGGTCACCCGTGGCTGGCTCGGCGTGCAGGTGCAGCCGGTCACCGCAGAGATCGCCGACAGCCTCGGCCTGAAGGAGGCG
>NZ_JALBHA010000873.1:0-1443 GCF_023006445.1 Bradyrhizobium sp. SHOUNA76 | reverse complement strand
CGCTGGCTGCGCGCACGACGCGGTCGGTCGAGATGATCCGCGCCGGCGATATCGAGGGCGCGCTGCAGAATTTCTACGAGGGAATCGAAGGCGACGGCTCCTGGCGGCGCGTGCCGGCGGCGGCCAAGCAGCAACTGCGCGACAACGCGCTGACGTTCCTCGGCCAGATCAACGAGCAGCGCAGGCCCTATACGCTCGCGGATGCGCAGGCGATCAGCACGCCGACATTGCTGATCGGCGGCGGCGCCACCACCGGCAGCCTGTCCGTGATGTGGCGCGTGCTCGCCGAGCACATTGCAGGCGCCGAGACGGCGGTGATCCCGAATGCCGGCCATTGGATGTTCGAGCAGGCCCCGCTCGAGTTCGGCGAGGTGGTGAGCAGGTTCTTGGCGAAGTAGGTGCGCACCTCTCCCCGCAAAGCGGGGAGAGGCGAAGGAGGAGGCTTCACACCTTCCACACGCCGACCGGCATCTTGATCGTCGCGTTGAGCCGGTTCCAGACATTGATCGTCGCGATCGCGACGATCAACGTCGCAAGCTCGCGCTCGTCAAAATGCTTGTCGGCTTCGCTCCAGATCGCGTCCGGCACCGGATCCTCGCGATCGGCGAGACGCGTGACGGCCTCGGTCAGCGCCAGCGCGGCGCGCTCGGCGTCGGTGAAATAGGGCGCATCGCGCCAGGCGGATACGGCGAACAGGCGCTCGTCGGTCTCACCGAGCTTGCGCGCGACCTTGGGATGCATGTCGACACAGACGCTGCAACCATTGATCTGGCTGGCGCGCAGGTGCACCAGTTCCAGGAGCTTTTCCGGCAAGCCCTGCTTGGTCAGATTGCCGAGGGACTGAAGGACATTCATGGCCTCGGGCAGGACCATGACGGGGTGATTCATGCGGGCGTGCATCTTTTCGTCTCCATCGCTCGAATTTCGAAGGTTCCGGTCACATCGGCCGGACTGGCTTCGTCATGGGCATGACGGATCGCGACGAGGGAATGTGACCGATGACGCAAAAAAACTTTGAGGAGGATTTTCTCAGCCACCAGTTCGAGGCCAGCAGGGACCATCTGCGCGCGGTCGCGTACCGCATGCTAGGTTCCGGCGCCGAGGTCGATGATGCCGTGCAGGAGGCCTGGCTGCGGGTCAGCCGCTACGACATGTCGGATGTCGCAAACCTGCGCGGCTGGCTGACGACCGTGGTCGCGCGCATCTGCCTCGACATGCTGCGCGCACGGAAGTCGCGCAAGGAAGATCCGATGGGCCCCCATGTGCCCGAGCCGGTCGACGAGACGCGGGAGCGCGAGGCTGAGATGGCCGACTCCGTCGGCGCGGCGCTGCTCGTCGTGCTGGAAACGCTTCAGCCTGCGGAGCGGCTCGCCTTCGTGCTGCACGACATGTTCGCAGTCCCTTTCGAGGAGATCGCACCGATTGTCGGCCGCTCGGTCGACG
>NZ_JALBHA010000872.1:0-1443 GCF_023006445.1 Bradyrhizobium sp. SHOUNA76 | reverse complement strand
CGACGCGCACCATCAGGTCCACCGCGCCGGCGCGGTCGACGCCTGGGCCGACGACGAGGGCAGGATTTTTTGCCGAACCGAGCGCGGCGACCAGCGCCTTCATCGGCTCGAGCTCGGGGCCGATCTCGCGGCTGACCTTGCGCGCTTCCACCGGCGCCGTCGCATGGCCCCAGTCGTCGATCGGGATCGACACGAAGGTCGGTCCGCACGGCGGCTGCATCGCGGTGTAATAGGCCCGCGCGATCGCGGCCGGTACGTCTTCGGGCCGCGCCGGCTCGACGCTGTATTTGACGTAAGGTCGTGGGAATTCCGAGGCGCGTTCGGCATAGAGGAACGCCTGCAGCGGCAGGATCGAGCGCGCCTGCTGGCCTGCGGTGATCACCAGCGGGGTCTGGTTGCGATGCGCGGTATAGATGTTGCCGAGCGCGTTGCCGACGCCGGCGGCCGAATGCAGATTGACGAAGCCGGCATTACGCGTGGCCTGCGCGTAGCCGTCAGCCATGCCGACGGCGGAGGCCTCCTGCAGCGCCAGCACATAGTCAATGTCGTCCGGCCAGTCGCTCAGGAACGGCAGCTCGGTCGAGCCGGGATTGCCGAACACCCTGTCGATGCCGAAGGCGCGCAGCAGGTCGAGGGTCGCCTGCTTCACGGTGACGGATCTGCTGCCGGTCTTGCCGTTCTTGGCCATGGTTTCCGTCCCCGAATGCTTTTATTGAGCCGTCATTCCGGGGCGCGAAGCGAACCCGGAATCTCGAGATTCCGGGCTCGATGCTTCGCGTCGTCCCGGAATGACGGTGTATCTATCACCACACCGCCGTGCCCTTCATCGTCGGCTGGCCCTCTGCGTTCGCGGTCCACAGCTCCATGCCGGCCTCGGTCTCGTTGGCGTTGATGGAGAACTCCGTGCCCTCGAACAGCGGTTGCATCCCGCGATAGGTGAACTTCTTCGGCGCCTTGCCGCCATGGAGCTTCGCCGCCATCTCGATGATGAATGCCGCCTGAAGCGGCCCGTGGAAGATCAGGCCCGGATAGCCCTCGACCTTGGTGACGTAGTCGCGATCGTAGTGGATGCGGTGGCCGTTGAAGGTCAGCGCGGAATAACGGAACAGCAGCACGGGATCGGAGACATGGGTCTCGCGGTGCTGCGCCTTCGGCGGCGGAGGCGGGGCCTTGGCGCCGGCGGGCGCGCTGCTCGTCATCTCGCGATAGACGATGTCCTGCCGCTCACGGATGGCAACGCCGCGCGGAGAGGAGATGCTGTGCTCGACCGAGACGAAGCACAGCGTGCCGGTCGAACCCGATTTCACCTGCACATCGGCGATGCGCGAGGTCCGCGTCGATTCATCGCCGACCTGCAGCGGCTGCAGGAACTCGATCTCGCCGCCCGCCCACATCCGGCGCGGCAGCGGCACCGGCGGCAGGAAGCCGCCACGGGTCGGGTGG
>NZ_JALBHA010000871.1:0-1443 GCF_023006445.1 Bradyrhizobium sp. SHOUNA76 | reverse complement strand
GCTGCCGCGCGGCGTCCGTTATGTCGCGACCGATCTCAACGAGCCCATGCTCGCGGTCGCCGCGCAGCGCCAGGCGGATGACGATCGCATTACCTGGCGCCAGGCGGACGGAATGGCCCTGCCCTTCGGCGCCGCCGAGTTCGACGTGGTCTGCTGCCAGTTCGGCGCGATGTTCTTTCCCGACCGTGTCAAGGCTTACGGAGGAGTGAAACGCGTCCTGAAGCGCGATGGCACGTTCGTGTTCAACGTCTGGGATCGGATCGAGGACAATGTGCTGACGCATGAAGCGACGATCGCGCTGGAAAAACTGTTTCCGGACGACCCGCCGCGATTCATGGTTCGCACGCCGCACGGCTATTACGACAAGACCGTCATCAGAACCGACCTCGAACGTGCCGGCTTCCGCGACATCTCGATCGAGACGCGATCTGAGATCAGTCGCGCACCGTCGCCCGAATACGTCGCGCTCGCCCTCTGCCAGGGCACGCCGCTGCGCAGCGAGATCGAGGCAAGGGATGCCAGCAAGCTGCAGGCTGCAACCGACATCGTCGCCGAGACGATCCGTTCGCGTCATGGCGCCGGACCGGTGGAAGGCAAGATTCAGGCTGTGGTGATCGAAGCGCGTCCGTAGTTGCTGGGCGGAATGGCTTAGGTTGAATCGATCGTCGCGGCTCGTTCACCTCTCCCGCAAGCGGGAGAGGGAGCGCACCTCCGTCGTTGTTACGATTGGGACTCGTCCCGCCATGCTTTGGGCCGCGCCCCGGCGGGCGGCGCCCTGCGTCCTACCACCAGCTCCGCTGCATCGGCTGCGTCGACTGATAATATTGGTACTGGCCACGCTGTCGGCGCGGATTGGCCGGCTGTACGTAGGGATCACGCTGGTAGAAGAAGCCGAAGCCGTTGCCGCCGTTGTCCCAGCCGTCATCGCTGGCGATCATGGCAGGCGCGGTCGGCTTGCGCGTGATGAAGCCGCCCTGCGGCTGGTTGCTGAGCACCGCGACGAATTCGGTGCGGTAATTGGTCTCGCTGCTCAGCGGCTCGTCCGAGATGATGATCGAGGAGCGCGGCAGCGCGGTCGGCCCGATGCGATCCCACACCTCCTGCGGGATGGTGATCCGGTCGAGCGCATTCCTGGCCTCGTCGCCGTTCTCGATCGTGACCGCGCTCCAGCGCAGGCCCGTATCGGTCTTTGCCATCGCGGTGAAGATATGCGTGCCGATCGGCTGGTCGGGATTGTGGATCTTAACGGGAACCTCGATGCTGGTATCAAACACCTCGCCGCCACCATCGGGCGCCGGCTTGTGCGTGTTCCGCCGGACGTAGAGCTTCTGTGTCGCGCGACTGATGTAGACCGAGACCGGCTCGAGCGCGAGCTTGGCGTCGGTCGCAGCCTTGACGGCCTCGGCCTTCCTGGCCGCGGCGGCCTTCGCGGCCTCCTTCGTG
>NZ_JALBHA010000870.1:0-1444 GCF_023006445.1 Bradyrhizobium sp. SHOUNA76 | reverse complement strand
TGGGCGATCAGGTCCTCGGAACGGTGGAAGTCGAACCAGCCGAACTGGCCGACCCGCGGCGTGATCAGGAGGTCCGGCGGGTCGCCAGCGAGCCGAGCGCGCGTGATGCGGTCCTGCATGATGTTGAAGGCGTCGACCATCACCGAGGAGATGCCGGGCCGGCCGGCGCCGCCGAAGAATTCGCGCTTCATGGTCTTCTCGGGCGAGAACAGGCGCGGGAAACGCCGCTTGGTCGTCGGCTCTGCGGCGTCCGGCGCGACCGCGGCGGGCACGGCGCCATGCGCATGGATGGTCGTGGAATGGGTGAAGATGTCGCTGGAAAGATTTGCGGCGATGACGATTTCGGCGCCGAGCGCGCGGGCGGCGGAGACCGGCACGGGATTCACCAGCGCGCCGTCGACCAGCCAGCGGTCACCGATCAGCACGGGCGCGAAGATGCCGGGCAGCGCGTAGGACGCGCGCATCGCATCGACCACACGGCCGCGCGTCAGCCAGATCTCGTGGCCGGTGCGGACTTCGGTCGCGACGCTCGCAAACTTGATCGGAAGGTCCTCGATCCGGACTTGTCCGATCGCCTCCTCGAGCCGGGTTGCAAGCTTCTCGCCGCCGAGCAGGCCGGAGCCGTTGAGGCGGATGTCGAGATAGCCGAGGATGTTGCGCATGCCTTGCAGGCTGCGCCCCCAATCTTCGAACGTATCGAGCCGGCCGGCCGCATGGAGGCCGCCGGCGACGGCGCCAATGGAGGTACCGACCACGACATCGGGCACAATGCCGTTGGCAAGCAGTGTCCTGAGAATCCCGATATGGGCAAAGCCGCGCGCCGCGCCGCCACCAAGGGCAAGGCCAATCACCGGCCGGCGGATGCTGCCCAGGCCGACTTTTTCACCAGCTTTTTCGCCATTGGAGCCGTTCGCGCCCCGACCCTTCAAAATATCCAGCACCGAAAACTCTCCCACCCGGGCCAGCCCTCACACCAGAGTAGGCGCCGTATTTCAGCTCCGCCATAACCAGGGTGAAGCATGGTTTATACCGTTCGGGACGCAGGGGGCAGCAGTGTGGCGAGGGCCGGTCGTCGTTAGCCCAATCACGCAGGCGTCAACCGGGTTCCAAAGAACCGTCCTGGGACCGTATTTCCTGGGGTTTCAGAGGCTTGAATTTGCCGCGTTTTCGGTGAAAAGCAGGGGGCATGACACGCGGGGGTGACGGCATCATCGGATGGCGGCGCAGCGGCAGGCTGCTGCCGGCGCTGATCCTTGCTGCGTGCCTCGTTATCTCAGGCCAAAACGCTGCGCAGGCGCAGCTTTTCTCCGATCGTCCGCCGCCGGTGCCGCCGGCTTCGGTGCCCGACCCCGGCGGGGCCATCAATCTGGCGCCTCCCTCCGGGCCAGGCGCCGGTCCCCCGAGCCTGCCGCCGACCCTGATGCAGCCGACGACCCCAAGCATG
>NZ_JALBHA010000086.1:0-16810 GCF_023006445.1 Bradyrhizobium sp. SHOUNA76 | reverse complement strand
GGGTGCGCGTGAAGCACCATGAGGGCCCCGGCCTGATCCACGGCTATTTCGGCATGGGCGATGCCTCAGACGTCGCGCGCGCCGAGGCGCAGCGCGCGCGGGCCGACTTCAAGGCGCTGCTGATGCGTGGCGCATAGGGCTTGCCACGAGGTGGGTCATCCGTAGCCCGGATGGAGCGCAGCGAAATCCGGGATTCCTGCCACGTGGGCGGTCGAGCGATGCGGTTGATCTGGCCCGGGATAACGCTGCGCTCCATCCGGGCTACAGGACTCACTCAACGCTACGCGCCGGCGTGTCCCCAGGTTTCGTTCCAATCGTGACCGGCGGCGTCGACGACGCGGCCGTCGGATTCAAAGAACTTGTTCGGCACCTGGAAGATCGCCAGGATCAGGGTCCGGACACCAGGCGGCGTGCCGCCTGCCGGCCTCGCGCCAGATGAATTCGCCGGCCTTGCAGGCGATCCCCTTGGCCGGCCCCTCCTTGTCGACGAGCGCGCCCTCGATGACGTAGCTCTGCTCGATGCCGACATGCTCGTGGTCTGGGAGCACCGATCCCGGCGCAAAGCGCATCAAGGCGGTCATCAGACCCGTGCGGCGGTCGAATAGCAGCGTCTTGGCCTCGCACCCCGGAAAGCGCGTTGTCTGCCATTCCATCTCTTGAGGCCGAACCAGGTGAGAGTGCTGGTCGGCGGCTTCCTGGTGTTTCGGGATCACGGCGTCCATCACGATGCTCCGTCCAGCTAAGCTGGCCAAGCCTAGCAGGCTGGCCCACTGCCGTCAGCGAGCACTGCAACAGGCTGCAGGCCGACCGAACTCCCACTGCAAAAATCGCCGGGCGGACCGCACGACAGGCCATGATCCTGCTTGATTGCGCCACGATTCCCGGCTCCAATCCGTCCGCCATTTCTGGTTTAGGGAGACACCCATGATGAAGCGGATTTTCCTGGCTGCGATCGTCGCCACCTTTGCGGCGGGCTCGGCCTTCGCGCAAGAAACCTGCGAGAGCAAGGCCGTCGGCAAGGACGGCAAGCCGCTGGCCGGCGCCGCCAAGACCTCGTTCCTGAAGAAGTGCAAGGCCGACGCCTGCACGCCCAAGGCCGTCAGCGCCGACGGTAAGCCGCTCGCCGGCGCCGCCAAGAACAGTTTTATGAAGAAGTGCGAAGTCGGCGCGTAAGGCGCTGCTTCCTTAGCGAACAATCGCTCCACGAACTCGTCATGCCCGGGCTTGTCCCGGCCATGACGGAGGGAGTTAGTCCCGCCTGAACCGATAATCGAACGCCCCGCCGAGCGGCTTGATCCATCCTACCGTCGGCGCCGGAAAATGCACCGGCAGGATCAGCGTGTCGGTGTCCGCCACGGACCCGAAGAATTTTCGCCGCGAGACCGCCGACTGCTTCGGATCCCAATCGGGCCTCGCCGACCAATCCGGCTCGCGGCATTGAATCTGGTGGTGCATGAGATCACCCGCGACCACCGCGCGCTGGCCTTTCGAAAAGATGTTCACGCAGCAATGACAGGGCGAATGCCCCGGCGTCGGCGTCAGCGTGACGGTGTCGTCGAGCGCGTAGTCGTCGTCGACCAGCAGCGCCTGCCCCGCTTCCACGATAGGCAGACAATTGTCCCGAAACACGGTGCCGGGCGGATTGCTCCCCTTGGCGTGCTCGGCCTCCCAGGCAGCGTATTCGAGCTTGTGGAAGACGTATTTTGCGTTCGGAAACGTCGGCACCCAGCGGCCGTCGCGCAAGGTCGTGTTCCAGCCGGTGTGGTCGATATGCAGATGCGTGCAGAACACGTAGTCGATCTGCTCGAAAGAGATGCCGAGCGCGAACAATTCGTTGCGCCAGCGCTCCTTGCCGGGGAAATCGAACGGCGGCGGATGGCCCTTGTCCTCGCCGGTGCAGGTGTCGACCAAAATGGTGTAGCGCGGCGTGCGCACCACGAAGGTCTGATAGGTGATCACCATCATGCCGCGCGCGGCGTCGAACACCTCCGGCTCCATCGTCGGCAGATGGCGAGCGAACACGGCCTCGTCATAGGCAGGGAAGAAATCCTGCGGCCGGCGCCACGGCCCCTCCCGCTCGATCACCGCATCGATGGTGATGTCGCCGATCCGCAGTTGCTTCATGATTGTTTCGCTCCCTTTTTGCAAAAGCGTAGCGAACGGAGTTAGGGCATTCAAGGTGCTGGGCGCAGCGGCCTCTCATGCGCGGCGTGCCGCAAATCAACCTCAAATACCGGAGATGTTGATCGTGGAATGAGGAATGTCTGGTGGGCAGGAAACTGAGAGTGATCACGGCAATCATGGTTGCCGTCGCAGCTGGCGTCTATTTCAACAACACCAGTCTTCTGGCCCTGCATCAGAGCGGCAAGCCGGTGCTGCTCGCCCATCGCGGCATGGCACAACGCTTCGACGAGCGCGACCTGAAGAACGATACCTGCACGGCCACGCGGATGTTGCCGCCGACGCACGATTATCTGGAAAATACGCTGCGTTCGATGCGCGCAAGCTTCGATACCGGCGCCGATGTCGTCGAGCTCGACGTGCACCCGACCACCGACGGCGAATTCGCCGTTTTCCACGACTGGACGCTCGACTGCCGGACCGACGGCCACGGCGTCACGCGCGCGCAGAGCATGGCAAAGCTGAAGACGCTCGACGTCGGCTACGGCTACACCGCCGACGGCGGCAAGACATTCCCGTTCCGCGGCAAGGGCGTCGGGATGATGCCGACATTGTCGGAGGTACTCGCCACCTTCCCCGACAAGAAGCTCCTCATCAATGTGAAGAGCCGCGACCCAGACGAAGGCGAAAAGCTCGCCGGCTTGCTGAACGCGCAGCCGGCCGAGCGGCGCCGGATGGTCATGGTCTATGGCGGCGACGAGCCGATCGACGCGATCCGTCGCCTCACCCCGGATGTCCGCACGATCTCACGCGGGGCCATTCGAAGCTGCGTGATCCGCTATATCGGCTATGGCTGGACCGGCCGGGTCCCGGCGGCCTGCCGCAACGCGATGGTGCTGGTACCGATCAACGCCGCGCCTTGGCTATGGGGCTGGCCCGATCGTTTCCTCGCACGGATGAACAGCGCCAACAGCGCCGTGTTCGTGCTCGGTCCCTACAGTGGCGGCGAGTTCTCCGCCGGCATCGATACGCCGGACGCGTTCGCGCGGCTGCCGCAAGGCTATTCCGGCGGCATCTGGACCAACGAGATCGAGGCGATCGCCAAGATCGCGGGCAAGAGCAGAGATTAGCTCCGCAGCCCCGGCGCCTCCTGCCCGGTCCGCGCGACGTACTCCGTGTAGCCGCCGCCGAACTGGTGGATGCCCTCCGGCGTCAGCTCCAGCACGCGGTTCGACAGCGTCGCCAGGAAATGCCGGTCATGCGAGACGAACAGCATGGTGCCTTCGAAATCCGACAGCGCCGTGATCAGCATTTCCTTGGTGGCGAGATCGAGATGGTTGGTCGGCTCGTCCAGCACCAGGAAGTTCGGCGGATCGAACAGCATCTTCGCCATCACCAGCCGCGCCTTCTCGCCGCCCGACAGCACCCGGCAGCGCTTCTCGACGTCGTCGCCGGAGAAGCCGAAGCAGCCGGCGAGCGCGCGCAAGGATCCCTGCCCCGCCGTCGGAAACTGATCCTCCAGCGACTGGAACACGGTGCGCTCGCCGTCGAGCAAATCCATCGCGTGCTGGGCGAAATAGCCCATCTTGACGCTGCCGCCGACCGCCACCGTGCCCTCATCAGGCTCACTCGCGCCCGCGACGAGCTTGAGCAGCGTCGACTTGCCGGCGCCGTTGACGCCCATCACGCACCAGCGCTCCCTGCGACGGATCATGAAATCGAGCCCGTCATAGATGCGCTTTGAGCCGTAACCCTTGTGCACGTTCTTGAGCGCCACGACGTCCTCGCCCGAGCGCGGCGCCGGCGGGAAGTCGAACGCCACGCTCTGGCGCCGGCGCGGCGGCTCGACGCGCTCGATCTTGTCGAGCTTCTTGACCCGGCTCTGCACCTGAGCTGCGTGAGAGGCGCGCGCCTTGAAGCGCTCGATGAACTTGATCTCCTTGGCGAGCATGGCCTGCTGGCGCTCGAACTGGGCCTGCTGCTGCTTCTCGTTCTGCGCGCGCTGCTGCTCGTAGAATTCGTAGTCGCCGGTGTAGGTCGTGAGCGAGCCGGAATCGATCTCGATCACCTTGGAGATCACGCGGTTGATGAACTCGCGGTCATGCGAGGTCATCAGCAGCGTGCCTTCGTAGTCGTGCAGGAATTTTTCCAGCCAGATCAGGCTTTCTAGGTCGAGATGGTTGCTCGGCTCGTCGAGCAGCATGACGTCGGGGCGCATCAGGAGAATGCGGGCCAGTGCCACGCGCATCTTCCAGCCGCCGGAGAGTTTTCCGACGTCGCCGTCCATCATCTCCTGGCTGAAGCCGAGACCGGACAGCGCCTCGCGCGCGCGGCCGTCCAACGCGTAGCCGTCGAGTTCCTCGAAGCGGTGCTGCACCTCGCCGTAACGGGTGATGATCTCGTCCATCTGGTCGGCCTTGTCAGGATCGGCCATGGCGGCCTCGAGCTCGCGCAGCTCGGCTGCGACCTCGCTGACGGGACCTGCGCCGTTCATCACCTCGGCGACGGCGCTGTGGCCGCTCATCTCGCCGACGTCCTGGTTGAAATAGCCGATGGTGATGCCGCGGTCGGTCGAAACCTGCCCCTCGTCGGGCAGTTCCTCGCCGGCGATCATCCGGAACAATGTGGTCTTGCCCGCACCGTTCGGCCCGACGAGGCCGATCTTCTCGCCCTTGTTCAGGGCGGCGGAGGCTTCGATGAACAGGATCTGGTGGCCGGCTTGCTTGCTGACGTTGTCGAGGCGGATCATGAGGTCTTTTTTGGGGATTTTTGCGTTGCAGCGTCATAGGCCATGCCGCCCCCAAGGGGAAGCCCGGCGGGTACGGAATTCCGCCGTTGTCGTCTGCACGGAGCCGCGTGGCCGGTCGATGCCGGAGCCATCAGGCACCGAAGGCCGCAAGACCTGCCGAGGCGGCTTGCGCATCCTGGGTCGACTGCATGCCCGAAACTCCGATCGCCCCGATCACCCTGCCGTCGCGCAGAATCGGAAGGCCACCCTCCAGAGGCGTCAGGTTGGTCATGCCAAGCAGCCGCCAGTGAAGGCCACCCTCCGCCAGCGCGGATTCGAATGCGCCGGTCGGCCGCCTGAAGTCGACGGCTGTCTTCGCCTTCTGCTGCGCCACGAGCACACTGCCATGCTGCGCCTGATCGAGGCGATACAACAGGACGAGATGGCCGCCGCTGTCGGTGACGGCGATCACCATGGGCCAGCCGTGACGCTCCGCCTCGGCACGCGCCGCATCGGCCACGCGCGTCGCCTCGTCGAGCGTGATCGGGTCGCCATAGAGAGGGGTCAAAGCCGCCAGAGGGGCTTTTGCCGCGCGATTGTCTGGTTTCGTCATGGAATGGTCCTCCTCATTGCAGGCCCATTCACAACACATCACACTTGTGATGATAATAACCGCAAATGTGGATAGATTATCTCACTTTTCGGGAGATCCTAGCTGGCCTCACTTGCTGATTACGCGGTATTTCTGGCCATCATTGACGAGGGCAGCCTGACGTCCGCGGCAACGAGTCTCGGTCGATCGCTGCAGTCGGTCAGCCGTTCGCTTGCGCGACTTGAACGCGATCTTGGCATGGAGCTGGTCTCGCGAACGACGCGGCGCCTGCATCCGACACAAGCGGGCCTCGAATTTGCCGGCCGCATACGCTTCGCGCTCACGACCATCGACGCTGCGCGTGAAGACCTGCTTGCCAGCGACCGGCGGCTTGCCGGCACCATCCGCGTGGGCACGTCGAGCCTGTTCGGCCCTGACTATGTGACTCCCATCCTGAGTCAATTCCTCACGCGGAATCCGGAGATCGATCTCGAACTTGTGCTGTCCGACGAGCGTGTCGATCTCGTCGCCGAGAAGCTCGATTTTGCCGTTCGCATCGGCAACCTGCCGGACTCGAATTTGCGGATTCGGCAGCTCGGTGGACTGAGCTGGGCCGTGTTCGCTTCACCGGCCTATCTCACCGCTCATGGTCGTCCCGAGAATCCGCGAGACCTTTCCGGCCACGAGTGCGTGTTGCGCGCGAGCGATGACGACCGATGGGCCTTCGGTGACAAGAGGCGGCGCGTCGAAGTTCATGGACGATTTCGATCGGAAAGTGCAGCAGCGCGCAACGCGGCCGTCGCGTCCGGTCTTGGCATCGGGCTCGCTCCGCTCTGGCAGGTTCGCAGGCTCATCGATCAGGGGATCGTCGAGCAAATCCTCGTCGGCCACGAGCCGCCGCCTATCCCGCTGCAGATTGTCTGGCCCAAGCGAGGAGCGGGCGCGACGCCTCGACGGGTACGCGCCGCCATCGAATTCCTCGTCGCACGGCTGTCCGCCCTGCGGATATGACCTCTTGCAGCGACGCCCGCCCCTGCGTCGCCTGGCATGACCAAGAGTCTTCCGTCGCTTCGGTCGGAGCGTCGACTCGTTCTGCGAAAAATACTTCGGCGTGAGGCCGCACGCCTCGCAGGGCACGACATTACGCACCAAGGCGCGATGACAACATTGCGGCGAAACCGCACAGTGCTGCGCAACGCGAAGTATCGAGCGTGCCGAATCGTTTTGGATGGAACGTGTCAAACAGCGGCTCGACGTGCTGAACAAAGAGAAAGGCACATGTGCCGCCGCGCAGCTGCAGGCGACATCCTGTCGCTCCCATCGGGCCATGCGCCAGCTTGACGTGAATGTGAGCCGCAATTTGACTGGACATGGTTATAGTTCGGATTGCCCACAGTGGAACAACGGATGGCGGCCGGCAAATGCGACGCCACTCCGCCACCTGCCAATGACACCGGACGCGCGAGATAAGTGGCTGGCGGGCGATCGCGCTCTGCGGCTTCTACTCAACGCTCTCGCGGCCGCACTTGTCGCTGCGATCGGCATTCCCCACTGGATATGAACCGCTCCATTGCAGAGCGGGTGCCTCGCGAGTGGTTCCAGGCAGGATAGCGGCTTCTCACTCGGACATCACAACGCTGACCAATCTAGCGGTGGAGATATCTATCTGCCTCGGCTAAGCAATCGGGCCAGCGAAACATATCCTCCACCTTGCAGTTTGGGCAGCGAACGCGATGTTCCTCCTTGCCGTTCTCATTCTTCCTTTCGTCGGAAGTTTTATTGCGGCTCTCTTGCGGGTCAATGCGCGCAATGCCGAGGCGTGGCTCGCCGGAGGCGTCGCACTTGCTGCCTTTGTCCTCACAGCCACGGCTTATCCAGGCGTGACGAATGGCGGCGTCATCGGGTGGCGGACGGAGTGGGTTGCCGAGGTCGGACTCGAGTTTGTGCTGAGACTTGACGGCTTCGCATGGGCCTTCGCCATGCTGGTCACCGGAATCGGCTTTCTGGTGGTGCTGTATACCCGCTATTACATGTCGCCCAGCGATCCCGTTCCGCGCTTCTTTTCCCTCCTGCTCGCGTTCATGGGGGCCATGCTGGGGATCGTGCTTTCCGGCAATCTGCTGCAGCTGGTGTTCTTCT
The DNA here is from genome assembly GCF_023006445.1 of Bradyrhizobium sp. SHOUNA76. Lineage (NCBI taxonomy): Bacteria > Pseudomonadati > Pseudomonadota > Alphaproteobacteria > Hyphomicrobiales > Nitrobacteraceae > Bradyrhizobium > Bradyrhizobium sp. SHOUNA76. The sequence goes on along the minus strand of NZ_JALBHA010000086.1, from coordinate 9,230 downwards.
GGGAGCTAACCAGCTTGTTTTCATTTTTGCTGATCAGCTACTGGCATCATAATTCGGCTGCAAGGGACGGCGCGCGAATGGCGCTGGTGATCACCTCGACGGGTGGACTTTGCCTGTTCGCCGGCGTGCTGCTGATCGGTCACATCGTCGGCAGCTATGACCTGGACAAGGTGTTGGCTTCCGGAGACGCGATCCGCTCGCATGCGCTTTACGTCCCCGCACTCGTGCTGATCCTGCTCGGAGCCCTGACCAAGAGCGCCCAGTTTCCGTTTCATTTCTGGCTGCCGCACGCGATGGCGGCTCCAACACCCGTATCCGCATATCTCCATTCAGCAACCATGGTGAAGGCCGGGGTGTTCCTTTTGGTCAGGCTCTGGCCGGCTCTCGGTGGAACGAACGAGTGGTTGTGGCTGGTAGGATCGGCCGGCTTGATCACGTTTCTCCTGGGCGCGTTTCTCGCCGTGTTCCAGCAGGATTTGAAGGGGCTTCTGGCCTACTCGACGATCAGCCATCTCGGCTTGATCACGCTCCTGACCGGCCTCGATACTCCGTTTGGGCAGATCGCGGCCATCTTCCACATCATGAACCATGCCACATTCAAGGCATCGCTTTTCATGGCCGCGGGCATCATCGATCACGAAACCGGCACGCGCGACATTCGCCGCTTGAGCGGTCTATGGACGTTCATGCCGATCACGGCGACCTTGGCCATGGTCGCCGCCGGCTCGATGGCGGGTGTGCCGTTGCTGAACGGATTCCTCTCCAAGGAAATGTTCTTCGCCGAAACCATCGAGATGCACGACAACTCGCTCGTCGATCAAGCGCTTCCCTATATCGTCACCGCCGCGAGCACTTTCAGCGTTGCCTATTCGTTGCGGTTCATTCGCGACGTGTTCTTCGGCCCCGCTCCGGTCGGCCTTCCACGCACGCCTCACGAGCCCCCGCTCCTGATGCGATTTCCGGCCGAGCTTCTCGTGCTCGCATGTGTCGTCGTCGGTATCGCCCCCTCGTTAACCGTTGCACCCATTCTCGATACTGCAGCTCAGGCCGTTCTCGGCTCCAAGATGCCGGAATACAGTCTGAGCATATGGCATGGCTTTACCCCCGAGCTGCTGATGAGCATCCTCGCGATGGTCGGTGGGGTGGCCGTCTATGCGATGCTGCGCTCCTACCTGCTCACCCACGAGGGACCACCCTTGCTCAGCCGCTTCAGCGGCAAGCAGATTTTTGATTGGATGATGGTGGCATTGTCCTGGCGCCTCGCACGATGGCTTGCGAGCAATCTCGGGACGAGACATCTCCAGCCACAGCTGAGGGTCCTGGCTGGCACAGCGTTCCTCGCTGCTCTGCTGCCCCTCTATTCACGCGGCATCATGCTGGCGAACCCTCTGGGCCCCGAATTCGACCTCGTCTTTGGATTGCTTTGGGCGGTAGGCGGCGCTTGCGCCATCGGCGCTGCGGTCCAGGCGAAATACCATCGCGTCGTCGCGCTGATACTACTCGGGACCGCTGGTCTCGTGACCTGCGTCAGCTTCGTGTGGCTGTCCGCTCCCGATGTTGCTCTGACGCAGATCGTCGTCGAGACGGTCACGACGGTCCTCCTCTTGCTCGGCTTGCGATGGTTGCCGAAACGCGTTTCGCCAGCCAACTCGGACAAGGCAGCCGGCAGGATTCGATGGCATCGCGTCCGTGACTTTGTCATCGCGCTCCTCGTCGGGATCGGGCTGGCCACGCTCGCGCTGGCGGCCATGCAGCTCCCGGATACCGATAGCATCTCGCGATACTTCGTCGAGAACGCGTATTCGAAGGGTGGCGGAACCAACGTGGTCAACGTCATCCTGGTGGACTTCCGCGGGTTCGATACGTTGGGTGAGATCACGGTGCTTGCGGTCGTTGCACTGACCGTCTACGCGCTCTTGCGCCGCTTCCGTCCGGCGCCCGAGAGCATTCCCGTCCCCGAACAGCAGCATGCTCAGGATACCCACGACGAGGCGCATCCAGATCGACAGAAGGGAGACACCAAGAGAGATACGACGGCCACTGCCGCGCTGATGATGGGGCTGCTGTTTCCGGTGATCGGCGTCGTGGCGATCTTCCTGCTGTTGCGCGGGCATGACCTTCCCGGCGGAGGCTTCGTGGCCGGCGTCGCAATGGCGACCGCGTTCATCCTGCAGTACATGGCTCGCGGCACGATATGGGTGGAAGCCCGTCTCCACGTCTTGCCGGTGCGTTGGATGGGCTTCGGGCTCCTGCTGGCAGGGTCTACGGGAGCCGCCGCCTGCGTTGTCCAATACCCCTTCCTGACCTCCTACTTTGCCTATGCCGAGCTGCCTCTGGTCGGCCGCGTTCCCATGGCCAGCGCCTTCCTCTTCGACATCGGCGTGTTCTCGCTCGTGGTCGGCGCCACGGTGCTGATGCTCATCGCGATCGCGCATCAATCGTTGCGCCGTTATGGAGTTCCACTCCAGACCGGCCAACGCCTGGCGGGTGAGCGGTCTAAGGAGGAACTGGTCTGATGGAGATCGTGCTGGCGGTTGGTATCGGTACACTTGCGGCGTCCGGCGTGTGGCTCATTCTCAGGCCGCGCACGTTTCAGGTCATCATCGGACTGTCGCTGCTCTCTTACGCCGTCAATCTCTTCATCGTGGCCATGGGACGCGTGCGGACCGGGGCTCCGGTGCTCATCGCAAAGGAGATCGGAGATGCCTCAAAGTATGCTGATCCGCTCCCGCAGGCCCTCGTCCTGACTGCGATCGTCATCAGCTTTGCGACCACCGCGCTGTTCCTGGTGGTCCTCCTCGCATCGCGCGGCCTGGCACGGACCGATCATGTGGACGGTCAGGAGCCGGAAGCGTGAGCGGCGCTGCGGGTCTGATCATCGCGCCAATCATCCTGCCGCTGCTGGCAGGTGCCGGCATGCTGCTGCTCAACGGAGAAAGGCACCGGGCCATCGTGGCCGGCCTCAACATCGCCGGAACCGTTGCACTCGTTTGCATCGCGGTGATCTTGCTCGGAATGTCCGATGCAGGAACCAGTATCGTCTATCGCTTGGGCAATTGGCCTGCTCCCTTCGGAATAGTCCTCGTTCTCGATCGGCTGTCCGCTCTCATGCTGCTCCTGACCAACGTCCTGGCGTTGGCCTCGGCTGTGTTCTCTCTTGCCCGTTGGCACCGAGCGGGTGCGCATTTCCATTCCTTGTTTCAGTTCCTCCTGATGGGCCTCAACGGCGCCTTTCTCACGGGCGATCTCTTCAACCTGTTCGTCTTCTTCGAACTATTGCTGGCGGCATCGTATGGCCTTCTGCTGCACGGCTCCGGCCTTGCACGGGTGAAGGCGGGGCTGCATTACATCGTCGTGAACCTGGCGGCCTCGCTGCTGTTTCTGATCGGGGTCAGCCTGATCTACGGCGTCACCGGGACGCTCAACATGGCAGATCTTGCGGCGCGGATGCCGCAGATCGCTGCGGAGAGCCGCGGCCTGCTCGAAGCCGGCGCCGGCGTGCTGGCCGTCGCCTTCCTGCTCAAGGCCGGAATGTGGCCCCTGAGCTTCTGGCTGCCGACGGCCTATGCAGCCGCAAGTCCGCCGGTGGCGTCGATCTTCGCGATCATGACGAAGGTCGGCGTGTACATCGTGCTTCGACTATCGCTGTTGCTTTTCGGCGAGGGCACCGGCGCATCGGCCGGCTTCGGCAGCGACTGGTTGTTGTGGGGTGGATTGGCAACGATCGTCTTCGGTGCGATCGGCACATTGGCGTCGCAGGACACCGCCCGGCTCGGCGGCTTTTCGGTGCTCGTATCCTCCGGTACCTTGCTCGCCGCGACGGGGATGGGACAAGTCGGCGTCACCAGTGGTGCGCTTTTCTACCTCGTCAGCTCGACGCTCGGCATCAGCGCGTTTTTCCTTCTCGTCGAACTCATCGAGCGAGGCCGCGAACCTGGAGCGGACGTGATCGCCGTCACCCGGGAAGCCTATGGAGAAGAAGAAGACGAGACTGAGGAAGCGGAAGAGGATGTCGGCATCGCCATCGTAGCGACGATGGGGTTGCTCGGCGTCGCTTTCATCGGCTGCGCCCTGGTGATCGCCGGGCTCCCGCCGCTGTCCGGATTCATCGCCAAATTCGCGCTGCTCGCTGCGGCTCTCAACCCAGCAGACGCGCATCGGAGCGGTGCCGTTCCCGGCAGCGGATGGGCGCTTCTCGTGGTGCTGATCCTGTCCGGTTTCGCGACATTGATTGCGATGGCACGCGCGGGAATCCGCATCTTCTGGGCCTCGCCCGATCGCACCGTGCCGCGCGTGCGCGTGATCGAGATGGCGCCGGTCATGTTCCTGCTGATCGTTTGCGCTGCCCAAACGGTCATGGCCGGTCCCGTGATCCGTTTCATGCAGGCCACGGCGCAATCCTTGCACGCGCCGGCCGGCTACGTCGGCGACGTCCTGGAGACCGGCGCCCCAGGCAGCCGAAAGGCGGACGGCAAATGACACGCTTCCTGCCCTTTCCAATCGTAAGCTTCTGCCTGCTCGCACTATGGCTGCTGCTCAATCAAGCCGCCACGTTCGGACACATCCTCCTCGGCTGTGTCATCGCACTCGTCGGCGGCCGGATTCTCACCGTGCTGGAGTTACCGGACACGCGCCTTAGACGACCCGGCCTCATGCTGCGACTGTTGGGACTGGTGGCGGTCGACATTTTCCGCTCAAATCTTGCGGTTGGGCAGATCGTTCTCGGTTTCGGACGGCGAGACCGAAGGTCGGGGTTCGTGAACGTTCCTCTCGACATGCGCAATCCGTACGGGCTGGCCTGGTTGGCTTGCATCATTACATCGACCCCCGGCACGCTGTGGGTGAACTTCGATGCTCAGAAAGGTTCATTGATGATCCATGTTCTGGACCTCGTCGATGAAGGCGAGTGGATCCGCACCATCAAGGACCGCTACGAACGCCATCTGCTGGAGATATTCGAATGAGCCAGCTCGTGCTGTTCTACTCGCTCGTTGCCGCGCAGGTCCTCCTGGGATTTGCTATCGGCTGCGGTGCTTTCCGCATCTTTCTCGGGCCACGGGCACAGGATCGCGTCCTGGGCTTCGACACATTGTCCGTGAACGCGATGTTGCTGCTTCTGACGTTCGGGATCCGATCCGGCGAAACGCTCTATTTCGAGGCGGCTTTGGCCATGGCGGTCTTCGGTTTCGTCGGCACGGTCGCGCTGGCCAAGTTCCTGCTCCGCGGCGAGGTGATCGAATGAACGGCATCGAACAATTGCCGCCCTGGGCTGCCGCTCTCACGGCGGTTCTCCTACTTCTCGGCGCCTCCGTCACACTGATCGGTTCGCTCGGTCTTCTGCGGCTCAACACATTCTACCAACGGGTCCATGCGCCAACGCTAGGGACGACGCTCGGCACTCTCTTCATCGCAGTCGCTTCAATGCTCTACTTCTCGGTCCTGCAGAGCAGACCGGTGTTGCATGAAATCCTGATTGTGGGATTTGGCGTCGTGACCACGCCTATTGCGCTGACGGTGCTGGTGGGTGCAGCCCGATTTCGCGACACTGCCGAACGGAATGCGCGGGTCGGCGAACCAGAGAACGATTAGGGCGAGGCACGCGGCCTCGCTCGCAAGCCGCGCGCTGATTCCAGACAGCTCCGCAGATCGGCCAAGGCCGGCTAAATGTCGCATTTGATCTCGAGCCGCGCATGCCTACATCTAGTGCGTTGATGATGCTGGGCTCGCGCGCGAATTCGCCGCAGCTTTCAGCGGTGCGATGCGCTGAGGCGGTCCCAAACAGAGGCAATGATGACCGACCTGCTTCAAAACCGAACTTGTGGGAACCGGCTGCTGATCGGCCGGTAACCCGGGCGATTCCACATCGCCCGGGCGCGGCACCTCAAGGGTTCTGAACCAAGCCGGGAGTTCCTCATGTCGGTATTTTTTGCGCTGTTCGTCCTGACCTCGTGGATCATGTTCATCTGGATTTTTGATCCCGACGGATTCCGCGCGGCATTTGCGCGCCGCCCACCACCGATTCCTCACGATGAAAAAAGGTGACGACGGAAGGTGCCTTGTCATCTCGCGCCGCCGTGTACACCGTTGCTTTCGATCGCCACACGATAGCCCGCGCACATCTCGCGGCGGGTCCGCGCGTTTCATAGGCCGTTCCCATACCAATCGAATTGCCACCGTTGGTAGCGCTTTCCCGCCATCGCTGGCCAATATGAGGTCCTGACATGAACATCGTTGCTGCAACGGATTTCTCCACGCGCTCACATCGCGCTCTGCGGCAGGCTGGCCTCCTGGCTCGCGTCCAGCATGCTGAGCTGCACCTTGTCCACGTGGTTGATGATGATCGGCCAGCTGACCTCGTCCACATGGAAGAGCGCGAGGCACATCGGGTGCTGATCGAGCAGATCAGCGCCGTGCCGGAGCTGCGTGATGTCAGCTGCTATCCGACCGTGATCAAGGGCCATCCCGTCGACGGAATATCGCGCGCGGCCGCAACAGCCGGCGCGCATCTCGTCGTGATGGGGGCTCATCGCAAGCAGTTTCTGCGCGATATCGTCACAGGTACCACCATCGAACGGGTCATTCGCGGAGGAAGATATCCCGTGCTGATGGTGAACAATGAGGCTCAGCGGCGCTATGAACGGGTTCTGGTGCCGGTCGACATGTCAAAAGCGTCGGCCGACGCAATTCGCGTCGCACTATCTTCCGGACTCCTGGAAGATGACGGACCAACGCTTCTCCACGCCTTCTCGCCCATGGGCAAGACGCGCTTGATCAGCTCTGGTGCGAGCACCGCCGTCATCAACGGATATGTCGAGGGCGAGCGTCACAGAGCGATGGAGGAACTGACCAGTTTTCTCGTGACCAATGAGTTCGACACGCGACGATGGTCGCTTCGCATCGACGAAGGCGGACCCATGCAGGTCATAACCCGTGCCGTCGAGGAGAAGCGGCCTGACCTGCTCGTGATGGGGACGCACAGCCGATCCGGATTGCTTCGGGCGCTGATCGGCAGCGTAACGGAAGAAGTCCTGCGGTCCCTGAATGTGGACGTCCTGGTCGTTCCTCCCGCCGAACTCAGGGGGGCGGAATCGGACGATCGCTCCCGGATAGAAGGTCCAACGCACACCTGAGGCCTGCGCTCACGGGTGGGACCGCAAGTCCTCCCGTGTCCATCAGGATCGCCGGCGATCGCCAGGAGATCATAACTGAAGTCGACTGTGCTGGTCGCGCCCGTCCCCACAGGTGTCGGCCGGCACGGTCGCAGGCCGCGCGTGTTCGCCCTGACAGTAGCATGGCCCGTGGTCCGGCGGCATGTCTGGCAGACTTAGCGCCGTTCCTCGGTGCTGCGGACAGTCGAACTCCGCGCCGCTCGTTTGGTTGGACCGCGAGTGATTTTCGGTGGATCGCTGGCGGGAAAGGTTTGCTGCAATTGCCGATCCAGTTCCTCGTCGAGTTCTCGCTTTTCACGCTGCTCCGGCGTTTCGTAATGCTTCGGCATTGATCAATCTCCGCGTTTTGCGCTTGGTGACCAGCCATCTGTCGCCAGAGAACTCCGGCTCCGATGGCCTTAGGTGACGCCAAAAAGCGAGCGGAATTGAGATTTTGCTTCAGGTCGGCTTCGGGGAACTTGCTGACATTGGTCGAGGTCGAAGCGTGAGGCCTGCTTCATGTCAGGGGGACTCGCGTTGCCCCTTCTTTGTACCAGTCCTACGCCCGCCGCATCAGCTTGAGCGAGGCTGCCAGCCGCAGGCTGCGCTTGCCGGCGAGCGCGATGCCTTCGAGCTCGCCGCTATCCGCGGTGCAGGCTCCGGAGAATCCGATCCCGACCTCGAAGCCGCCGAAGACCGGGTTTTCGCCTTTCGCCGGCGTGTGCTCCTGGTTCAGCATCTCGCCCTTCCAGCGGCCGTCCGCCGAGGAATAGGAGCCGAGATAGTAGAAGAACGCATCGCCCCCGAGGATGCGCCCGTCGATCAGCAGCATCACGCCGGAGAGGCCGGCCTCGACACCATCAAGCGCGCGCAGACTCATCCCGTAGAGCCCGTTGGCGATGCCGCCCTGCCCGATCGTGCCGCGCGGCGGCAGCGCCCCATCATCGAGCCGCGTGAGATTGGCCCAGAAATTGGCGCCCGGCATCGTGTTCGCACTGCCCTGAAGACGGATCTCGTTCCCGACCAGCCGGCCGCGTGCCCCGATCGAGGCGACGTCCGCCCCCATCAGCGGCTTGTAGTTGGGATCGTGGTTATGCCGTTCGGTAATCACCTCGGCGACGATCTCGCCGCCCTGCTCGGCGTAGGTGCCAAGATGCGCGAAGCCCGAATTACCGCCCAGCATCTTGCCGTCATGCAGGCACATGATGCTGCGCCCGAACGCATCGTTGACGCCGTATTCAACCTTGTAGAGTCCGTCGAGCAACGCCATGAACCCGCAAAATCGGAAAAGAATCGCGGGCTACCTAGCATTGCCGCCGCAGCTCGGCCAGCCGGCTTTTCCGCGCAGGGGCCTTGCGGGACCCCCGCTGCCACGATGCCATCATGCCCCTGTTTTAGCCGACGGGTCAACCATCCATTTCGCTTAATCCGCAAGCAGCGATTTCAAGGGCTTGGCTACTGTGCTTGGGGTTGTTTTCGCATTTATTGTTTGCCGCAAGGCTCATCAGGCGTCAGTGACGCTTGAAATACTGTACTTCGCGCTCGTGCTTCTCGGCTGCCGCACGGCTCCTGAAGGTCCCGAGGTTGCGACGCTTGCCGGTCTTCGGATTCACCTTGCGTGAGTAAAGGCGGTATTCGCCCGACGCCAGTTTGCGGATCATGTCCGTGCTCCCATGTGTCTGGACATCAACGGCGTACGCGCGAGCCGGGTTCCGTCAAATCCTGGCTCTGATCACTGGCTCTGCTCAGAAGCACAGCGTGGTGACAAGCTTGCCCTGCTTGTCCTTGATCGCGTAGGGGCAGCGCAGCCGCTCCAGCGCCTTCTTGGCATCCTCGTCGCCGAGCGCGGCGGCGCGCTCGTAATAGGCTTTCGCGGCGTCCTTGTCCTTCGGCCCGCCGCGGCCTTCCTGCGCGAAGGCTCCCATCCGCTCCAGCGCGCCGGGATGGTTTTGCGCGGCCGCCTTCTCGAACAGCACACGCGCCGCGGCGTCGTCCTTCGCACCGCCTGCGCCTTCGGAGAGCATCAGGCCGAGCTGGAACTGCGCTTCCGCGTTGGTCTCGGCAGCCTTGCCGAGCAGCGCG
>NZ_JALBHA010000869.1:0-1445 GCF_023006445.1 Bradyrhizobium sp. SHOUNA76 | reverse complement strand
TGGACACCCATGTGCTGGCGCTGGAGCAGTTGGGCGCCAAGGTCACCGCGACCGACCGGCTCGAATTCCGCGCACCAAAGCTCGCGGGCGCGGACGTGTTCCTGGACGAGCCGAGCGTCACCGCGACGGAGAACGCGCTGGTGGCGGCGGTCGCCGCCGACGGCGTCACCCATTTGCGCAACGCGGCCTCCGAGCCGCATGTGCAGGATCTCGCCAACTTCCTGGTCGCGCTCGGTGCCAAGATCGAGGGCATCGGCACCAACACCATGATCGTGCATGGGCCAGCGACGCTGGGCACTGCGACCTATCGGATCCAGCCCGACCATATCGAGGTCGGCTCACTGATCGGGCTTGCCGCCGTGACGCGTTCGCCGCTGCGCATCACGCGCGCCGGTGTCGAGCATCTGCGCTCGATCCGCATGGGATTCGAGCGGCTCGGCATCGTCTGCCGCGTCGAGGGCGACGATCTCATCGTGCCGTCGAACCAGACGCTGAAAATCCAGGACGATTTTGGCGGCCACGTACCGAAGCTGGAAGACCAGCCCTGGCCGGCCTTCCCGGCCGACCTGATGTCGATCGCGATCGTCACCGCCACGCAATGCGAGGGCGTGATCCTGATGTTCGAGAAGATGTTCGAATCCAGGATGTTCTTCGTCGACAAGCTGATCGCGATGGGCGCGCGCATCGTGCTGTGCGATCCGCACCGCGCGATCATCGCTGGCCCGAGCCGCCTGCACGGCGCGACCATGACCTCGCCCGACATCCGCGCCGGCATGGCCATGCTGCTCGCGGCTGTCTGCGCCCAGGGCACCTCCACCATCAACAACGCCGACCAGATCGAGCGCGGCTACGAGCGCATCGAGGAGCGGCTCAACGCGCTGGGTGCGAAGATCAAGCGCGTGCCGGAGCGGAAGGGCTGAGGCTTGTTCTTTCTCCCTTGTGGGAGAAGGGAGCTTCGCGTTTCGCACAATCTCGTGCCCCGGACGCAGTATCGTAGGGTGGGCAAAGCGCAGCGTGCCCACGCTTCTGTTGAAATATTGGAAAGATGGTGGGCACGGCGCAACTGCGCCTTTGCCCACCCTACAGTACCGAGCTAGCGGATAGATCCCCTCGCCGTCTTGCTCTCGGGGCCATGTTTTCGTCGCTCGGGCGTGCTATTGAGCCGCGATGCTCGACACCGTCCAACATCATTCGCAGCCGCAAGCCGGCATGCCGCCAAATCATCTCGCGCAAGAATTCGTCGAGACGCTGCGGCTGGCCGTGCCGTTGATGCTGACTCAGCTCGGGCAGATCGCGATGATCACGACCGATCTCGCGCTGATCGGCCGGCTCGGCGAGGATGCGGTCGCCGCGGCGGCGCTGGCGCACACGGTCTATTTCGTCAGCTTCACCTTCGGGCTCGGATTGATGGCTGCGGTGTCGCCGCTGGCGGCGCAGGCCTTCGG
>NZ_JALBHA010000868.1:0-1449 GCF_023006445.1 Bradyrhizobium sp. SHOUNA76 | reverse complement strand
CCTGATCGCCGCGCGTGCTTCCGCCTGGAACATCAGCGCCGGGAAGGTCGCCGTGCCCATACCCCAGCCGACCAGAAGGCCGGCATCGTCGCGCATCTGCCGCGGCTGCAGCGAACGCTTCGCCCAGCCGAAGCGCGCCGCGCCCTGCTCGTAACAGGCGCGTAGCGCTTTTGACGAGAACGGCTTGCCGCTGATCGGCTCGCGCTCGGCGTAGTTCTTGAGGCGGAAGGCGAGCGGGTCCATGCCGCAGGCCCAGGCCATCTCGTCGATCGCGCTCTCCAGCGCAATCGAACCGGTCGCCTCGCCAGGCGCGCGCATGAACAGTGGCGTGCCGGTGTTGACACGTACGGCGTCATGCGAGGTGCGGATCGCCGGCGCCGCATAGAGCGTGTGCGAGGCATCGGCCGCGGGCTCGTAGAAATCATCGAACGTGCTCGACACGGTCCGCGCATGGTGATCGAGCGCGGTCAGACGTCCCTCGCCATCCGCGCCGATGCGCAGGCGCTGGCGGGTCGGGGCACGGTGACCGACCGGCCCATACATCTGCTCACGGCGCAGCACCAGCTTGACCGGCCTGCCCACCAGCTTGGCAGCCATGATGCCGAGGACCGGCGGACCGCCCATGAGCCCCTTCGAGCCGAAGCCGCCGCCGAGGAAGGGACTGCGGATGTGGATCTTGTCGTGCGCGATGCCGAACAGCTCGGCAATGCGCGCGAGCGACAGCATCAGACCTTGGGTCGGCATGTCCACGGACAGCCTGTCGCCATCCCAGTGAACCACGATCGCATGCGGCTCCATCGCGTTGTGATATTGAGGCGGTGTCTCGTAGATCGCATCGATCCGCTTCTCGGCCGAAGCAAGGCCCGCCTCGACATCGCCGCGATGATTTTCGGTAGGGTTGCCGACGCCGACAACGGGCGGCACGAAGCTTTCGCCGGCGTCGAGCCCGACCAGCGGAGGCAGCGTTTCGTAGCGCGGTGCCAGCAGCACCGCACCTTCCGTCGCCGCCTCCAGCGTTTCCGCGATCACGACCGCGATGGGCTGGTTGGCATAACGGACTTCGTGGCTCTGCAACGCCTCCATCCGGAACACGAACGGATTGGTCTTGATCTCCGGATCGATCGCGAGCTGCGGCTTGTGATCCGGCGTCATCACGTCCACGACGCCGGGATGCCGCTTGGCGGCGGCGACATCGAGCGAGGTCACGCGGCCACGCGCGATGCTGGAAACGGCGATCACCGCGAACAGCATGCCGGGCGGATGATTGTCGGCGGCATAGGTCGCCTGCCCCGTGACCTTGAGGACGCCGTCACGGCGGGTCAGCGGCTGGCCGATGTTCGAGCCGTGGCGCAGATGGGCGGGTGCGCTGGTGAGATTGAGCTCAGGCATGGATGGCTCCGGACGTCGAGGCAAAGGGAGAGGCCGGCAGCGCCGGCAGGCGCGCCGGCG
>NZ_JALBHA010000867.1:0-1456 GCF_023006445.1 Bradyrhizobium sp. SHOUNA76 | reverse complement strand
CGTCCACCGCCGTGCCGCCCTCGCGCAGCACCTCGATCGCCGCGAGCGAGGCCTGCGGGTGCGAGGTCGCAACCATCGCGTTGGTGGCGTGGACCGTGGACCTGCCGGGGAAATGGAAGTTTCTCATCGAATTTCTTGCTCTCTTGGCCGGGGATGCGCGCGCCGCGCCGTCTTAGGAAAAACCGGGTCTACATGACACATTCCAGCCGGCCGGGGCAATGCTGGCATACCAGGAAATGGCTGCCATCCGCTGGGCGTATAGACCTTTGGCGGCCAGCGGCCATGCGGGTTTTCTGAGCGGCGATCGCCTGCTAAACGAGCCGCCATGTCTGCTCCGAATTCGGCCACCAAGGTCGCCGCCTTCTATCAATTCGCCGCCCTCCCGGATTACCGCGAGCTGCGCGAGCCGCTGCGCGCGTTCTGCGCCAGCCTCTCGCTGAAAGGCAGCGTGCTGCTCGCGCAGGAGGGCATCAACGGCACGCTCGCCGGCGCGCCGGCGGCGATCGACGCCCTCGCTTATGAGCTGGCGCACGGCGACATGTTCGGCGGCCGGCTCGACGATCTCGAATTGAAATTCTCGACCGCCGAAGCGATGCCGTTCGGGCGGCTCAAGGTGCGCCTGAAGAAGGAGATCGTCACGCTTGGCGATGAGGCTGCCGATCCGACCCGCCAGGTCGGCACCTACGTCGATGCGAGCGAATGGAACGCGCTGATCTCTGCGCCCGACACGGTGCTGCTCGACACCCGCAACGCCTTCGAGGTGGCGATGGGCACGTTCGAGGGCGCCGTCGATCCCGGCATCAGGAGCTTTGGCCAATTCAAGGATTTTGCCGCAGCTGCGCTTGATCCCGCAAAGCACCGCAGGATCGCGATGTTCTGTACCGGCGGCATCCGCTGCGAGAAGGCGAGCGCGCATCTGCTCGCGCGCGGCTTTGCCGAGGTCTATCACCTCAAGGGCGGCATCCTCAAATATCTGGAAGAGGTGCCGGAGGCGCAGAGCCGCTGGCGCGGCGAATGCTTCGTGTTCGACGAGCGCGTCGCGCTCGGCCACGGTTTGCGCGAGCGGAGCTTGCTGGAACAAGATATGGGGCAAGGCCGTGACGAATGAGATCAAGAGTCTGGGCGAGCGCATCGACGCGCTGGAGACGCGGCTCGCCTATCAGGACGACACGATCGAGACGCTGAACCAGACCATCACCGCACAGTGGAAGCAGATCGATCTGCTGACGCGGAAGATCGCGGAGCTCGGCGAGCGCTTGCAGGAGGCGGAGGCCAATGCGCCTGGACCCGCCAACGAGCCTCCACCGCATTATTGAGCCGTCCTACTGGCCGGATGCCCTGGGCAGCAGGAGGTCCACGACCTCGACGGACATCATCAGGCGGTCGCGGCCTGCGTCCTTGGCGGCGTAGAGCGCCCGGTCGGCAGCTTCAACCAGCGAGGTCACGCCGGCCGTGC
>NZ_JALBHA010000866.1:0-1462 GCF_023006445.1 Bradyrhizobium sp. SHOUNA76 | reverse complement strand
CACCAACGTTGCGTCGCTGACGCCGGCGACCGCGCCGGCCGATCTCAGCCGCTCGGTGCAGACCGAGCTTGGCCGCGTCGGCTGCTTCTCAGGCGCCGCCGACGGCAACTGGAATACGTCCTCGCAGCGCTCGCTGTCGCAGTTCAACCGCTATGCCGGCACCAAGCTCGACGTGAAGATGGCAAGCACCGATGCGCTGGATGCGGTCAAAGCCAAGCCGTCGCGGGTCTGCCCGCTGGTCTGCGAGCACGGTTTCAAGGCCGATGGCGACAAGTGCACGAAGATCGTCTGCCGTGAGGGCTACGCGGTCAACGACGATAATGAGTGCGAGAAACAGCGCGCCGCCAAGCCGGCCAAGCCCGCAACGGCGAAGCGCGACGACAGTGATGAGCGTCCCGCCCGGCAGCGTCGTCAGGCCGGTGATGCCGCTGCCGGAGCTGCGGGTGGTTATGGTGGTGCGGCTGGCATTGCCGCCGCCGCTGGCGCCAGCCGTCGTTCGGGCGGCGGGCAGATGTTCTGCAACAACACCGGCTGCCGTCCTGTCAACCGCGGCTGCCATCTCGAATATCGCGGCGGTGGTGGCCCCGGCAACGACGCCAACGCCGAGGTTTGTCACTGACAATTGAAGTCGTCCCGGCGAACGCCGGGACGATGTCAGTTTGAGATCGCGCTTGCCGCGATGTTCACCGTCAGCGCCAGCAACGCCGTATTGTAGATGAATGAGACGATGCCGTGCGCCGTCGCGGTGCGGCGGATCGTCTTGTCGGTGATGCCGACGTCGGAGACCTGCGCTGTCATGCCGATCACGAACGAGAAATAGACGAAGTCCCAGTAGTCGGCGTGGTCTTCCTTGTCGCTGCTCGGGAATTGCAGGCCGCCGGGCTTGGCGTTCCTGTAATAGTCATGAGCGTAGTGCAGCGCGAAGGTGGTATGCACGGCGGCCCATGACAGCACGATCGTGGTGATCGCGATCGTGAGTTCCGTGGCGCCGCGATGGGTACCGAGCTCGGCGACGATCGCCGCGATGCTCGCGAACGCGCCGATCGCCGTGACCAGCAGGATCACGAAGCGGCCGTCGTCCTGCATCGCGGCGCTGCGGCGGATGTGCTGGTGGTCGTTGCAAAGCATCATCGCATAGACCAGCACGAGATAGACTGCGATCAGCGCATCCCAGCCGAGCACGAGCCGCGTCGTCAGCCGGGGTGAGCCCGGCATGAGCAGGCCGACGAGGATGCCGATACCAAGCGAGATGAATGTCCGCGGCCGCGCATAGATCAGCCGCATCGGCCGCGACATCTTGCGGAAGCGGGCGAGGGCGGGATCTTCTTTGCCCTCGGTTGCCATCGGTCGTCAGCTCTTCCGTTCGGCGACAAACCGCGCCGCTGCCTGCAGCACGGCGGCGCGATCGCCGAAGATCGACACCGCGCTGTCGGCCCGCGCGAGCAGATCGCGCACGCGCTGC
>NZ_JALBHA010000865.1:0-1464 GCF_023006445.1 Bradyrhizobium sp. SHOUNA76 | reverse complement strand
CGACGCGGCCGCCGAGGCGATCGCCGCCGCCGGCGAGTTCTTCGATCCGGAAGCCGAGCCCGACGACGTCGAGCCGGCGCCGGCCGCGGAAGAGAAGTAAGCGAAGCATGTCGTTCCGGGGCGGTCCGCAGGACCGAACCCGGAACCTCGAGATTCCGGGTCTGGCGCTTGCGCGCCATCCCGGAATGACGAACAAAAGGGCCCGGTCGCCTCAGGCGGCCGGGCTTTTCGTTTTGGCGGCGACGTCCTCGCTCAACATCGCGATCGAGGCCAGTGCCGTTGCCGTGTGCTTCTCGACACCGTCGCTGACGCAGAACACGTCGGCCGCGACCACCGACACCTGCCGGCCCGGCTTGATCACCCGGGCGCGGCAGATCAGCTTCTCGCCGACCGCGGGCGACAACAGATTGAGCTTGTATTCCGCCGTCAGCGCCGGCTGACCGCGCGAGGTGGCGGCTGCGATCGTGGTGGCGTTGTCGACCAGGAAGGCGGTGACGCCGCCGTGGAAGAAGCCGTGCTGTTGCAGCAGCTCCGGCCGGCGATCCACGGCGATCGTGCAGGTGCCGCGCGACAGTTCCGAGAGCTCGGCGCCGACCAGGTTCATGAAGCCCTGCCGGCCGACATTGGCTTGGATGTGCTCGGCAAGTGCTGCGAATTCGGGATCTGCTTCGGCGCGCATGCAGTCTCTCCTTATTGCTTGTTGATGCGATCGGGTGGCCGTAGCGCACGGATGGCGCAGGCGATCAGCGTGTCGGCCTCGCTGCGCGGATCGGTGCGGTCGCGTCCCGACAGGAAGGCGCGGCAAAAAATCTGAGCCGGACCGATCAGCTGGCTGACGAACATCACCGGTTTCATCGGCAAGAGTTCGCCACTTGCAACCAGTGGCGCACGCCAGCGCTCGATACCTTCGGCAAGGCGCGCATTCTGCGCGCGCTGGGCGTCGCGCAAATCCTCGCCCCACTCGCTCCGGGAAATTTCGAAGAGATAGCGCGCCTCGCGCCGGCTGGTCACGACCCAGTCGAGATGCGCCCGGATCAGGCGATCGATGCCCTGCTCCGCATCCGGCACCGGATCGAGCGCAGCCAGCACCGCGGCGTGATAGTGCTGCAAGACCTCCAGGAACAGCGCACCGGCGAGCTCCTTCTTCGAGCCGAAGGCATGAAAGAAGCTGCCATTGGAGGCGCGCGCCCGGGTGCGGATCGCGGCGACCGTCGCAGCCTCGAAGCCGACGCGGTCGAACACGATCAGCCCGGCGGCCAACAGGTCGTCTCGCACGCTCGCCGTCATTGACGCCTCCTAGAGCACTACTCTAGAGCAACACTCTAATCGTGGTCAACACAAGGCGGGGGCCGCGATGAACGCGGCCCCCGCCTGTCGATCAAAAAATAGCTGGCTTAGCGCGAGATCGGCGGCGCCGGCGGACCGGACGATCCAGCTGGCGCTGCAGGCGGGGCCGCAGCGGTC
>NZ_JALBHA010000864.1:0-1466 GCF_023006445.1 Bradyrhizobium sp. SHOUNA76 | reverse complement strand
CGCGCTGACCGATGTCACCATGACCGTGCGCCCCGGCGAGCGCCGCGCCGTGCTCGGCTCCAACGGCGCCGGCAAGACCACGCTGTTCAACTGCATCACCGGAGACTTCGCGCCCTCCTCCGGCACCATCCGCTTCTTCGGCGAGGACGTCACGCATTTCCCGCCCTATGAACGCATCCGCCGCGGGCTGCGCCGAACCTACCAGATCTCGGCGCTGTTCCCCGGCCTCACCGTGCAGGACAATGTCTATCTCGCCTGCCGCGGTGTCTCGCGCGGGCGCTTCTCGTTGCTGCGCCCGGGGCAGAACGATGCCTTGATGCATGCGGCCGACAATCTGGTCCAGGCCGTGCATCTTTCCGCCGTGAAGGACCAGCGCGTGGCGGAGCTCGCGCACGGGCAGCAACGCCAGCTCGAGATCGCACTTGCGCTCGCCGGCGCCCCGCGCTTCGTGCTGTTCGACGAGCCGGCCGCGGGCCTGTCGCCGACCGAACGGGCCGAGCTGATCGAGATCCTGACCTCGCTGCCGGCGCATATCGGCTACATCATCATCGAGCACGACATGGACGTGGCGCTCCGCGTCGTCGAGAGCGTCACGATGATGCACAACGGCCGCGTCTTCAAGGAGGGCCTGCCGGAAGAGATCCAGTCCGACCCCGAGGTGCAGGAGCTTTATCTCGGAGGCGGCCATGAATGAGGTCCGCCGCTCTGCCGCCGCGCTCGAAGTTCGCGGGCTCGACGTCTATTACGGGCACTCGCACGCCCTGCAAGGCGTCGACCTCACGCTGGAGAGCGGCGTGTTCTCCGTAGTCGGCCGCAACGGCATGGGCAAGACCACGCTGTGCAAGGCGATCATGGGCCTCGTGAGTGTGAGCGGTGGATCGATCCGCGTTCGCGGCGAGGACGTCACGCGGCGGCCTTCCGCCCAGATCGCCCGGCTCGGCGTCGGCTATGTGCCGCAGGGCCGCCGTCTCTGGCGCTCGCTCAGCGTCGAGGAGCATTTGCGGCTCGCCGGCGGGATGCGCTCCGGGGCCTGGACGGTCGAGCGCATCTACGACACCTTCCCCCGCCTCGCCGAGCGCAAGGATCACGGCGGCGGCCAGCTCTCCGGCGGCGAGCAGCAGATGCTGGCGATTTCGCGCGCGCTGCTCACCAACCCACAGCTCTTGATCATGGACGAGCCGACCGAGGGCCTTGCGCCCGTCATCGTGGCGCAGGTCGAGGAGATGCTGCTGCGCCTGGGGGAAGACGGCGACATGTCCGTGCTCGTGATCGAGCAGAATATCGGCGTCGCCACCGCGATCTCGCGCAACGTCGCGATCATGGTCAACGGCCGCATCAACCGCATCATAGACTCCGCGCGGCTCGCTGCCGACCGCGAGCTTCAGCAGCGCCTGCTCGGCGTTGGGCTTCACGCCGAGCTCGAGCCTGACATCGAGCTCCCCGCGTCCGGCCCCGAGACAAAACCG
>NZ_JALBHA010000863.1:0-1470 GCF_023006445.1 Bradyrhizobium sp. SHOUNA76 | reverse complement strand
ATCAGCTCAACACGAAGCTTCAGGCCAACAACCTGACGGCGACGATCGACGCCAACGGCCTGCTGACGGTCTCGACCACCAACGACTATGCGTCCTCGACCATCGGTTCGAACGCCGCAGGTGGTGCGATCGGCGGTACGCTGACCTCGTCGCTGACATTCTCGACGGCTTCCAGCCCCGTCCAGGATACGGTTGCGCAGACCTCGCGTGCTAATCTCGTCAACCAGTACAACAACATCCTGAACCAGATCGACTCGACGGCGCAGGACTCCTCGTTCAACGGTGTCAACCTCTTGAACGGCGACCAGCTCAAGCTGGTGTTCGACGAAACCGCGAAGTCGAGCCTCAGCATCACGGGCGTGACCTACAACTCCAAGGGTCTGGGCCTTGCTGCGTTGACCAGCGGTGTCGACTTCATCGACAACTCCGCGACCAACAAGGTGCTGGCCAACCTGAACTCGGCGTCGAGCACGCTGCGTTCGGAAGCCTCGGCTCTGGGCTCGAACCTGACGATCGTGCAGGTTCGTCAGGACTTCAACAAGAACCTGATCAACGTGCTGCAGACCGGTTCGTCCAACCTGACCCTGGCCGACACCAACGTCGAAGCGGCCAACAGCCAGGCGCTGTCGACCCGCCAGTCGATCGCGGTCTCCGCGCTCTCGCTGGCCAACCAGTCGCAGCAGAGCGTGCTCCAGCTGCTCCGCTAAGTCGCGGACGACATCAAGACGATTACGGCGGCGGGGCTTCGGCCCCGCCGCTTTTTTTGTGCGCGCTCGAGAAGGCAGGCGACGCTCGAAAAAGTAACCAGCGGTTATGGTTAATGGAGCGTAAGCGCAGAGAAACGCCAATGATTTCAAGCTGATTGCAGAACCCGCGCGCGGCTGCCGTTCGTTTATGGTGAACCGACGCTTATGCAGGCGATGTTCGTTTCACCCTTTGTTAGCCATGTCGCGGCACGCTGGCCCCGTCACTCGATCCGAAGCGATCGAACGAAGACGCGTAAGCCAGAAGGGTAAGAGTCATGTCAGGTATTGTTCTCTCTGCGTCGGTTCGTCAGAACCTCCTCTCTCTCCAGTCCACCGCCGATCTTCTCGCCACCACACAGAACCGTCTGTCGACCGGCAAGAGCGTCAACTCGGCCCTGGACAATCCCACCAACTTCTTCACGGCACAGTCGCTCGACAACCGCGCCAGCGACATCAACAATCTGCTCGACGGCATCGCCAACGGCGTGCAGGTGCTGCAGGCCGCCAACACCGGCCTGACCTCGCTGCAGAAGCTGATCGACTCTGCGAAGTCGATCGCCAACCAGGCGCTGCAGACCACCGTCGGCTACTCCACCAAGTCGAACGTCTCCACCACCATCGCCGGTGCGACGGCGGCCGACCTGCGCGGCACGACTTCGTTCGCCAGCGCGACCGCGAGCAGCAACGTGCTGTATAACGGCACGGCCGGCGGCACCACGGCTGC
>NZ_JALBHA010000862.1:0-1471 GCF_023006445.1 Bradyrhizobium sp. SHOUNA76 | reverse complement strand
CGCCGTCCTGCGGCAGGCGGCGTTCCGCGATGTTGAGGCTGGCGAGAATCTTGATGCGCGAGATGAGCGCTTGCGGCGGAATGCCGTGCGGCGACGGCAGCGCACGCAACAGGCCGTCGACGCGCATGCGCACGACGAGCCCGGCACGGAACGGCTCGACGTGGATGTCGCTGGCACGCAAGTCCACCGCGCGCTCCAAGAGATCATTGAGCGCGCGCACCACCGGCGCGCCGCTGGCGAGATCGCGCAGGCTCTCGATGTCGTCGTCGGACTGCCGGGCAACGCTCCTGCCGCTTCGATCGGCATTTGCATCGTCGGCATCGGCCCGTTGATCGAGGACCGTGGTGATGTCCTCGTATGAGGCCACGACGACATCGACCGGGGCTCCGAACACGATTTCGGCGGCACGGATGGCGGCCGTGTCGGAGGGGTCGGCGACAGCCAGCCGCAAGACGTCGTTCGACGCACTGAAAGGAAAGATGGTGGATTCACGCAGGAAGCGACGCGAGAAGCCGTCGAGGCGAGGCGTGGCCGCGAGCAGTTGCGGAAGGCTCAGCCGCGGCAGGCCAAAATGATCGGAAACTTCATCTGCGAATTCGGCCGCGGAGAGATCGGTGGCCTCCCACAATTCACGCAACGGGCGCGTGAGCGCGGGGTTGGCCGATTTGTCGACATGGGCATGCGCCCGCGGCGGCAATGAGTATTTTTCCAGGAGGTGCTGCCGGAAGCTATCTGCGGAGCGGTCGCGCATCGCATTCACAGCGTTGACCTTGTGACCTGAAAGCAACAACTTCGGCGGGTGACGACAGGCCCTTTGCCCTTGACATATTTAGTAGCAAAAACATAATCGTGGCGCAAATTATTGCGCGTCCGAACCAAGGGGGGATCGGATGCACTTTCCAGTCAATTCCAGCGTTGGCAGGCGTGTTTTGTTTAGGGTGGTCCAGCCGCTTTTGCGCCGTCGCTCAGCGTTGTCCGGAACGCTCCTCCTGTTGTCGTCCGCCTTCGTGCTCGGCGCATGCATCGTGACCGCCGACCAGTCGATCGAAGCCGATCCAAAGGACCCGCGCGCCCAGGATATCGCCGACAAGGTCCGCTCCCTCGATCTTCAGCCGCGTCAACCTGCCGATGCTGGCGCGAGCGGCATTGCGCAGGCGCGATCGTCGAAGCCGGCGATCTATCTCAGCGATGGTGCAATGCCGCAGGGCGGCGCGCTGACCGAACGCGAGGATGCCGGCGGCAGCGGCTACGACCTCAATTTCGAGAACGCGCCGGTCGCCACTGTCGCAAAGGTCGTCCTTGGCGACGTACTCAACGTCGGCTACACGATCGACCCCCGCGTGCAGGGAACCGTGACGCTGGCTTCGGTGCGGCCGGTGCCCAAGGCGGACGCGGTCTACGTGCTGGAGAACGCGCTACGCATGTCCGGTGTCGCGCTGGTCCGTGACCGCGCCGGCTATCGCCTGCTGCC
>NZ_JALBHA010000861.1:0-1473 GCF_023006445.1 Bradyrhizobium sp. SHOUNA76 | reverse complement strand
GGCCGCCGCCGAGCGCCGTGCCGTGGATCGCAGCGACCACCGGCTTCGGCGAGTTCTCGATCTCGGACAGCACGTCGTTGAGGGCCGGCGGCTTCGGCGGCTTGCCGAATTCGGTGATGTCGGCCCCCGCGATGAAGGTGCGGCCGGCACAGGTCAGCACGATGCCCTTGATGGCGGGATCGGCGATTGCGGCCTTGATGCATTCCAGGATGCCCCCGCGGACTGCGGCACTCAGCGCATTGACCGGAGGGCTATTGACCGTGACGATCCCGACTTCGTCATGACGCTCAAGCTTGACCACTTCGCTCACGGTGTCCCTCCTTGGTGGGGCTATATACTTTTGTCGATTTCGCGGTGCGGAATTTAATTCCGCATCTTGACGGCAGGGTTATTTTGAAGCACGGACGTTGTCAACGACTCCGCGCAAGAAGCAGATCAGGGATGAAGCGTACAGGAAAGAAGACCGCGACCGATCGGAACTTCGTCGTCGCGCTTTCCCGCGGACTGGACGTATTGCGCGCATTCCAACCCAATGACGGTCTTCTCGGCAATCAGGAAATCGCGGCGCGGACCAACCTGCCGAAGCCGACCG
Source organism: Bradyrhizobium sp. SHOUNA76 (assembly GCF_023006445.1). Taxonomy (NCBI): domain Bacteria; kingdom Pseudomonadati; phylum Pseudomonadota; class Alphaproteobacteria; order Hyphomicrobiales; family Nitrobacteraceae; genus Bradyrhizobium; species Bradyrhizobium sp. SHOUNA76. Next base: position 881 of record NZ_JALBHA010000861.1, on the reverse strand, counting down.
TGTCGCGGCTGACCTATACGCTGACCAAGCTCGGCTATCTGACGCCGGTTCCCCGCTTCGAGAAGTACCAGCTCACCCCCGCCGCAATGTCGCTCGGCTACGCAGCGCTCGCCAATCTCGGTGTTCGGCATTTGTCCGAGCCGTTTCGCGAGGACCTGATGCGCGCGACCGGCGGCGCCGTCGCCGTCGGCGGCCGCGACCGTCACAGCATGATCTATTTCGGACAGAGCCGCGGCAGCGAGACGGTCGGTGTTCAACTTGACGTCGGCGCCCGCGTGCCGATTGCAACCAGTGCGATGGGTCGCGCCTATTTCTGGGCGCTCGACCCCGACGATCGCGCAGAGCTCTCGCGCCTGCTGCGGGAGCATTACGGCAGCCGCTGGCCGAAGATGCGCGAAGGGCTGGAACGTTCCGGCGAGACCGTCGCGAAGTACGGCTTTGCGATCTCCGTCGGAGACTGGCACGACGATATCGGCGCCGCGGGCGTCGCGCTTAGGCTCAACGACGGAACCGGTCCCTACGCGTTCAATTGCGGCGCGCCCGCATTCCGCTTCACGGAAGAGCATTTGATCAACGACATTGGACCGCGTCTCTTAGCGATGGTAAGGAACATCGAAGCGGCGCTCGGGGGTCTGATGCCGCATTCCAAAAAAGACATCAGCAAAAAGCTGAAATCAGGAGGAAAAGTTGCGCGTGTGGCCGAGGGGATCAGATAGCCTTTGTCATCACCGGGAGCGGTTCGCATCGCCCCGTCGCCCACTGCACAGTGTGGGCGAGACGAGATGACGCAGGCACAGCTCGCGCAGGGGACATCGCCCCTGCTCGCGGTTCGCGACGTCAGCGTCGTGTTCGGCGGCATCATCGCGCTCAACGGCGTGTCC
>NZ_JALBHA010000860.1:0-1475 GCF_023006445.1 Bradyrhizobium sp. SHOUNA76 | reverse complement strand
GCCTTGATGGCGGTGACGGTCTCGCCGGGGCGGAACACGGAGCCCTTGGCCACGGCGTTCTGGAGCATCGGCGTATCGACCACCTCGCGCGCGGAGCGTCCGGCCCATGCCGCAAGGCTCTCACTGAGCCGCCCCACCTTGCGGGCGTCCTTGACCAGCGTCAGTCCGGCGCGCACGGGCGCAGCGCCACCGACGGACACATACGTTGCCGCAGTCACCGCAAGGCCGGCCGTCGCGAGGCCGAGCACCAGGCGATCGGTGTCCTCGCCCATGGCGAGGTGCTTGCCCTCCCGCACGACGTCCCTGATGTCGCCGATCACGAAGAGATCCCCGGCCACCGTCCCGGACAGGCTCGCGACATCGTCGGCGTTGCCGGTGACGAGGCCGGTGGCAAAGCGCTTTGCGAAATACGAGGTGGAATTCTGTTCCTTGACCGCATCGCTCACGCGGCTCAGGAGGTCGTCCGGCAACGCGATGTTCCGGTCGCGCGCCAACGCCACAAAACTGTCGGCGAGATCGGCGTCATCGGCGGCGAGCGCGGCCTCAATGTTGTCCTGAACCAGCCGGTCATTCCGCTGCAGCAGCGCATCGAGCTTGAGCTCGGAGAGCACGGCCGGATCATCCTGGGCGGCGAGGATCGTGCCCGCCTCACGGGCGTGCGGCGCTACCTGCGCGAGCATGAAGCTGCACGCCGCGATACCGGTCAACGCTGTGCTGATTCGCAGCCACTTCATGCGGGAAACCTGGACGGTCCTGAAATCGTTGACGATTGATTCGTCTCTGGTCGCCAATTGCGCTCGTCCACAGACATAGTATGCCAAAATTGCGACACAACGTCCCCGACGAAAGAAGGGCTTCTCTCAGGCCTCAAGATTGTGTCGAATTTGCATGAGCAAATGAGCATGGGGTAATTGCGGGGCTTTCGGTTCCGCTGGACTAGCAATCGTCTGCACCCGCCAGTATGGTCCGCGGCGCCTTAAAGATGCCGCGTCAGTTCGTGATTGTGTCTGCCGCCATTGCCACTCCAGGATGAGTTCGATGTCCGACCATGTCGTCCCGCACTTCCACAACGATGCCGGTGTCCCCGTCATCGAGATCGGCTCGCAAGAGTTCATGTGCGTAGGCGCCAACCCTCCGTTCGACCATCCTCACGTCTTCCTCGACCTCGGCAACGACAACGAGATCATCTGCCCCTACTGCTCGACGCTGTACCGGTTCGCGGCCGACCTGAAGGCAGGCGAAGCCCGTCCGCCGGAATGCGTCCTGAAGGACAAGGTGGCCTGACCGCTTCCATCGGTCAGGGGTGGCGCTCTCCCGAACGATTGTCATCGCCGGTGCCGGCATCGGTGGACTGACGGCTGCGCTTGCGCTCGCAAACCGCGGCTTCCGGATCGTCGTGCTGGAAAAGGCCGAGCGCCTCGAGGAAGTCGGCGCCGGCCTGCAGCTCTCGCCCAATGCCAGCCGCGTGCTGGTCG
>NZ_JALBHA010000085.1:0-16898 GCF_023006445.1 Bradyrhizobium sp. SHOUNA76 | reverse complement strand
CGATCGTGGCCGCCTGCCGCCGCCTGTTCGAGGCGATCGGCGCCTGGGATGACGTCAGGGGCGAGGCGCAGCCGATCCTCGACATGGTCGTCACCGATTCCAAGCTGGAGGACGCCACACGTCCGGTGTTCCTCAACTTCGCCGGCGATGTCGCGCCGGGCGAGCCTTTTGCGCATATGGTCGAGAACCGCCGCCTGATCGACGCGCTGGTGGTGCGCGCGGAAGCCGAGGGCATTGACCTTCGTGCCACCACCGTGGCGTCCTACGATGCGCGCGCCGAGGGTATCGACGTGACGCTAGGCGACGGCAGCGTGATCGCCGCCAGCCTGCTGGTCGCCGCCGACGGCGCGCGGTCAAAACTGCGCGAGCGTGCCGGCATCGCGACCCATGGCTGGGAGTATGACCAAGCCGGCATCGTCGTCACCGTCGGCCATGAGCGCGATCACGAGGGCCGCGCCGAGGAGCATTTCCTGCCGGCGGGCCCGTTCGCGATCCTGCCGCTCTCGGGAAGACGCTCGTCGCTGGTGTGGACCGAGCGCCGAGCCGAGGCCGCGCGCATCGTTGCGCTCAGCGACGAGGAATTTCACGCCGAGCTCGAGCAGCGTTTTGGCCTGCATCTCGGCGAGGTGAAGGCGCTCGACAAGCCGCGCGCGTTTCCGCTGTCCTATTTCGTCGCGCGCTCCTTCATCGCCACCCGCCTCGCGCTGGTTGGCGATGCCGCCCATGTCATCCACCCCATTGCGGGCCAGGGCCTCAACATGGGCCTGAAGGATGTCGCGGCGCTGGCCGAAGTCGTCGTCGATGCCGCGCGGCTCGGCATGGATATCGGCGGGGCCGACGTGCTCGAACGCTATCAGCGCTGGCGCCGCTTCGACACCATGGCGATGGGCGTTGCCACCAATTCGCTGAACTTCCTGTTCTCGAACCAGTCGACGCTGCTGCGCACCGTCCGCGACATTGGCCTCGGCCTTGTCGACCGCGCCCCGCCGCTGAAGAACCTCTTCATCCGCCAGGCCGCCGGGCTCACGGGCGAGGTGCCGCGGCTATTGAAGGGCGAGGCGTTGTGAGGAGCGAGTAGGGAGTGGCGAGTAGCGAGGAGTCCATTCGCTATTCGCTACTCCCCACTCGCCCTTTCTCAATCGATCTTGCGCGCCTCTTCCGGCAGCATGATCGGGATGCCGTCACGGATCGGATAAGCGAGCTTGGCGCTGCGCGAGATCAGTTCCTGCTTTGCAGCATCGAACTCCAGCGGGCCCTTGGTCAGCGGGCAGACGAGAATCTCCAGCAATTTGGGATCGACGCTGGCTTCGGGACGGTCGGTGGGCGCGTTCATTGGGGTCTCCGGCAATCGGTTGCCTCTAGCATAGAAATTCGCGTCCGCCCATCGCGAGCTCAAGCGGAGACCATCGTTAAGACCTCGTCGAGCAGGGCCTGGAGCCGTGCCGCCGGCACCGGCGCGCCTGACAGGGCGAAGCCGAGAAATGCCCAGTACAGGATCTGCGCGCGGGCCTGCGCGGTTGCCGGAGGGAGCGCGCGTTTCTCCAGCAGCCCCTCAATATAGTCGAGCCTGCGGCGATCGATTGCGCGCACGGCCCCTTGTGCCGCCGCATCGAAGGCCGCCCAATTGCGCACCGCCCGTTCGAGATCGAGCCGGGCGCCGAACGTCCTGCGCAGCAGCGCCTTCAGCGGCTCATCGCTGGCGGCCTCGACATCGGCGATGATCTGCTCGGCCGCGATCTCGCGCCAGCGCTTCAGCACTCCGGCGTGGAATGCCCCGAGATCGGCGAAATGCCAATAGAAGCTGCCGCGCGACACGCCCATGGCCTTTGCCAGCGGATCGGCCTTGAGCGCGGTGAAGCCATTTTTGGCGAGCGCCTTCAGACCTTCCCTGATCCAGTCGTCGGCGGAGAGCTGTTCGGTCATGTCGGGTTCCCAGGGGCTACCATACACTAGTGTATTGACAGGCGGTGGGCCAGCGCCCATCTCTCCATACAGTACTGTATAGATGGAGGAGGCGAGGTCTGCTGATGCGTGATCTGCTGCTGCAATGTGCCGGCGTCGCCGGAATCGTGGTCGCCCTGATCCATGGCGTGCTGGGCGAAACCAAGGTGTTCGCCAAAGCGACCATCACCCCGGAACGCCTGCGCATGCTGATCCGGCTCGTCTGGCAGGCCGGTACGGTTGCCTGGATCGGCGGCGGCGTGCTCCTGCTTGCGGCGCCAATGTTGGGATCGGACAGCGCGCGGCACTGGATCGTGGCGACCATCGTCGCCGTCTACGGCTTTGCCGCCATCGCCAACGCCTGGTGGTCGCGCGGACGTGGCTTTGGCTGGAAGGCCCTCACCGCCGTGGTCGCGCTGGCGGTCGCCGGATACTGAACCCGCCGATGCAATCCAAAGGAGGCGCACGATGACCGATCGCGTCCGTGTGACTGTCGAGAATGAGGTGGCGCACGTCCGCTTGAGCCGACCGGACAAGATGAATGCGCTCGATCCCGCGATGTTCGAGGCAATTGCCGAAGCCGGCGCGGACCTTCGCGACAGCCCGGAAATTCGAGCCGTCGTGCTATCCGGTGAAGGTCGTGCCTTCTGCGCCGGCCTCGATGTCGACCGCCTGCTGGCGGCTGCAAATGGCGAACCGCTGCTTCCGACTGCGGATCTGACGCGCCGGACCCACGGCATCGCAAACTTCGCGCAGCACATTGTCTGGCTCTGGCGCGAACTGCCGATACCCGTGATTGCCGCGGTCCACGGCGTTGCCTTCGGCGGTGGCTTCCAACTCGCGCTCGGCGCCGACCTGCGCTATCTCGCGCCCGATACGAAGCTCGCGGTCATCGAGACGAAATGGGGCCTGGTGCCTGACATGTGCGGCACGCAATTGATGCGCCATCTCGCGCATGAGGATGTGGTGCGAGAGCTGATCTACACCGGGCGTGTTTTTTCGGCCGATGAAGCGCTCGCCTACGGCTTCGCGACGCGGCTTGCCGATGACCCCGTGGCCGCCGCGCTGGCAACGGCGCGCGAAATTGCGGGCCGCAGCCCCGGTGCGATCCGTGCCGCCAAGCGACTGCTCAACCTCTCCGCAACTTGCGACGTGGCATCCGGTCTCGCCGCGGAGACTGCCGAACAGGCGGCGCTGCTTGGAACTGTCAATCATGTCGAAGCGGTCAGGAGCAATCTCGAACATCGTGCACCAAGATGGAGTCTCGCGTGACCCTGACACTCGTCACCGGGGGCACAGGTCATCTTGGCCGGGACATCGTCGATCGCTTGGTTCGCGACGGACGTCGGGTCCGGGTGTTTGCGCGATCGCCAGGCATGCGATCGGACGTCGAATGGGCTGCCGGCGATCTCGCTACGGGCGCCGGGTTGCGCGAAGCTCTGCGTGACGTCGATACGGTGATCAATGCGGCGACGGATTCTCCGATCGCTCGGCGCGGCGGCGTTCGTCCGATCGATATTTTCAGATCGCCCTCCGCCGTGGACGTCGAGGGAACGGAGCGGCTGCTGTCGCTCTGCGGGGAAGCCGAGGTGCAGCACTTCCTGCACGTCTCGATCGTCGGCCTCGATCAGGCGACCCTGCCCTACGCGCGGGTCAAGCTCGCCGGCGAGCGACTGGTGCGTGCCTCAGCTTTACCCTGGTCCATTGTTCGCGCGATGCCGTTCTATTACCTGCTGGACAAGTTGCTGTCGGGCCCGGCCTGGCTTCCGGTGTGGCCGGTGCCGACGACGCTGTTCGACCCCGTCGATACGTCGGATGTCGCCGATCACGTTCTGTCTTGCGCGTTCGACGGGCAACGTGGCGTGCGTGCGGAGATCGGCGGCCCCGAAGCTCTCGATCTCGTTGCCTTCGCCCGCCAATACCAGGATGCAAGGAGACTGCACCGGAAAATCCTGGCAATCGGCCTGTCCGAGGCGAATGCGCGCGGCATGGGCCTTGTCGTGAGCCAGGGCGTGCGCGGACGTCTCCGCTGGGCGGACTGGCTGCAGCGCAACTATCCGGGAATGCAAAGTGCGGCCTAGCGCGATTGGCGAGATCGGCGGTTCTCCCGGTCCGTGAGGCGTAAGGCCGCAGCGATCCCGCGAATGCATGCTGCATGCGGAGAGCGCTGATCTTTTGACAATCGTTAGAACAACTCTAAATACGAATGGCCTCGTACCGGATTGACTTCATCATCACCTTTGCTTCCTTCAGTTCCGCTTCGCGGCTCGCGTAGCGCGCACGACAAAGGAGGAGACGTTCGTGAAGGTCATTCGTGTTGTTGCCATTGCACTGACGGTTGGGATGGGCATGGGGTCGGCGGCCATGGCCGACGGATTCAAGGACTGCACCAAGCTCGACAAGGCGTCGTGGAAGCCGGCCAGCGAGGCCGAAGCCAAGGCCAAGGCGCTCGGTTATGAAGTGCGGCGCTCCAAGATCGAAGGTTCGTGCTACGAGGTCTATGGCGTCAAGGAAGGCAAGCTCTACGAGCTGTTCTACAGCCCCGAAGATCTCAGCCTGAAGCACACGATCGCCAAGTAAAGCGCTAAGTAGGGCGTGAAGTAGATTGCGCGACGTGATCTGCGCAAAGCAGGGCTCGAGGATGGTCTTTGCTTGATTGAAGAAGCGATGCCAGCAGCGCGCGGGGTGTCCGACAGGACCCCCGCGGATCGAGCGACCCCGCGGACGGTCGCAGTCTGGGATCTCCCGCTGCGCCTCTGGCACTGGGCCCTCGCGGCGTGCGTTCTGGCCGCATGGTTCACGCCCACCGTCTATGATCGGCTTCACCGCATCGTCGGCTATGCGGTGCTCGTGCTTCTGGCCTTCCGTTTGGCCTGGGGCTTTTGGGGAAGCCGCTATTCGCGCTTCCGCATGATCAGGGTCAGGCTCCGGGCCGCGCCGGGCTATCTCTGGAACCTGCGCCGCGGCATCACCGGCCGCTATATCGGACTCAATCCCGCCGGCACCGTGATGCTGGTGGCGCTGCTGGTCTCGCTCGCGGTCTCGACGATCACGGGCGCGATGTCGGTGACCGTCACGTTCTTCGGCGTCTGGTGGGTCGAGGACACCCACCATTATTCGTCGGATGCGGTCATCGTCCTGGTCGTGCTGCACGTGCTCGGCGTGCCGCTGATGGGGATTCTCCAGCGCGAGAATCTGATCCGCGCAATGCTCACCGGCCGCAAGCACATTCGCAATCGCCCCTGAGCAGGATCAGTTTGATTCGAACCGATGCAGCGGCGGGCTCGCTCATCCGCGTAGTTTCACGGGACGAGAACCCTTCGCCCGCACAGGACTACCGCAGAATTCCGCATTTGAGACGTGCTATTTACCTCCCGGTAGGTATGCAACCGAGAATTGCAGAAAATTAACGCGAAGAAAGCCGATAGAATCAATCGTCGAAGTTATTGACGAGGGGAGGCGATTTCGATGTTCCGCGTCTTTACCTGCCTCACGGCAGAGCATGATTGGCGGCTTGTCATACTCGCTGGTCTGGTTTGCTTCGCCGCAAGCATTGTAGCCGTCAGCATCTTTCATCGGGCGATCGCCTCGCGCGCCTGGGCGCGGCTGATCTGGATTGCGATCGCCGGCGCCGCCATCGGTTATGGAATCTGGGCAACGCATTTTGTCGCAATGCTCGCCTACGAGCCCGGCGTCTCAACCGGCTATGGCATCGCTCTGACGGCTGTGTCGCTCGCCGCGGCGATGATCCTGACGTCAGGCGGTTTTGGCGTTGCCGTTGGTAGCTCCGGCCGCTGGCGGGCGGCTGCCGGGGGCGGCATCATCGGCGCCGGTATTGCGAGCATGCACTATCTGGGCATGTGGGCCCTCGAAGTGCCCGGTCGCGTGACTTGGTCGCCGGAGCTGGTGTTCGTCTCGATCATCCTTGGCATGGTCCTGGGCTACGCCGCACTTGCGGTCGCCCTGGGCCGCAAGGACAGGTGGGGGACCTTCGTCGCGGCGCTGCTGCTGACGCTCGCCATTGTGTCGCATCATTTTACGGCTATGGGGGCCGTGCAGATTGTTCCAGACCCGACGCTGACAAGCGATGCCCTGTCGCTTTCTCCCGCCTTCCTCGCCGTGGCAATTGCGGGCGTGGCTCTGTCAGTGCTCGGAATGAGTTTTGTCGGCGTGCTGGCGGATCGCCGGCTTGCGACCAGGACCAGGCGGTTCGAGGAAATCATCAGGGAGCTTTCGCTTACCAGGCAACAGGTGGAAGATTCACAAAAGGAAATCCAGGACCAGAAGATCAGGCTCGACACGGCCATCAACAACATGGTCGAGGGCCTTTGCATGTTTGACGCCGATAAGCGGCTCGTCGTCTGCAACGAGCGTTATGCCCTGCTCTATCGGCTGCCGCCGGAATTGCTGAAGACGGGGACACCCCACGCCGACATCATCAAGCATCGCGTCGTGAACGGCATCCTCAAGGGCGACACCAGCGAGGGCGCTGCCGGGCAATTCATCTCGAAACTGGCCGCGTTGCCGTACGATGTTGTCTCGAGCAGGATCGACGAGTTTTCGGATGGTCGGTTGATCGGCGTGACGCGACAGCCGATGCCCGGCGGTGGATGGGTCGCCACGCATCTCGATGTGACCGAGCAACGCCGGTCCGAGGCCAAGATCATTCATATGGCGCAACACGATGCGCTGACCGATCTGCCAAATCGCGTGCTGCTCAGAGAGCGCATGGAGCATGCCATTGCGGTTACACGCAACGGCGGCCTCGATCTGGCCGTGCTCATGCTCGACCTCGATCGGTTCAAGGAAGTCAACGACACGCTTGGACATCCGGCGGGCGATTCCCTGCTGCGCGCCGTTGCTGCGCGTCTGCGCGAATGCACCACGGAAACCGCATTGATCGCTCGCCTGGGCGGCGATGAGTTCGCGGTGATCGATTACGTGACCAGCCCGGCCGTGGAGGCCGCCGCCCTTGCCGAGAACATCAGGAAGGCGCTTTGCGAGCCGTTCGATCTCGGCGATCACCGGGTCACGGTGGGCACCAGCATCGGCATTGCCATCGCGCCGCGCGACGGCAATGATTCCGACGTGATCATGAAGAGCGCGGATCTCGCCCTCTACTCGGCCAAGAGTGGTGGACGCGGTGCATTCCGTTTCTTCGAGCCGGAGCTCGACGAGCTGATGCATGCGCGCCGCAACCTGGAGCGCGACATGCGGGATGCGCTTGCCGGCGGCCAATTCGAACTCCACTACCAGCCGTTCGTCAGCGCCGCGACCGGCAAGACCAGCGGCTTCGAAGCCTTGCTCCGCTGGCATCATCCGCAGCGAGGCCTTGTCATGCCGGGCGAATTCATCCCGCTTGCGGAGGAGACCGGCTTGATCGTTCCGCTCGGAGAATGGGTCTTGATGACCGCCTGTGCGGAAGCCGCCAAATGGCCTGCGCATGTCAGGATCGCGATCAACCTGTCTCCCGCTCAGTTCAAGAGCAAGGAGCTTGTTCCGGTCATTGTCGGCGCCTTGGCGAGTTCGGGAGTTGCGCCGCACAGGCTCGAGCTCGAGGTCACCGAGACGGTGATCATGCATGACAGCGAAGCTGTTTTCGCCGTCCTCGGTCAATTGCGCGAGCTCGGTGTGCGAGTAGCCCTGGACGATTTCGGCACGGGCTATTCATCGCTGAGCTTTCTGCAGAGGTTCTCGTTCGACAAGATCAAGATCGACCGCAGTTTCGTCAACGAACTCTCCAGCGCGAGGGCAGAGGCGCACCATCTCGCGCGGGCAGTAGTTCGTTTCGCGGTCAGTCTCGGCAAGACCACGACCGCCGAAGGCGTCGAAACGAAGGAGCAGCTCGACATTCTTCGCGAAGAGGGGTGCGTCGAAACGCAAGGCTACTATTTCAGCCGGCCGATGCCCGCATCCGACGTCGCCAGAATGCTGCGGCGAGGTGCCGGAGCGGTGGTCCGCGCCGCCTGAGCATTCGGACCCTCACTGCAGGGGCGGATCGCCGCTGGTGCGCTTCTTGGCGAGGTCCATCTCCGTGACGGCGATCAGAATCTCGGCGCGGGTCTTCAGGTCAGGCGCCTCCAGCATGGCCTGCTTCTCCGCGGGGCCATAGGGCGACATCATCGCCAGCGCATTGACGAGCGCTTCGTTGGGCGCGCTTTCGACGCCCTCCCAGTCGACCTTGAGATTATTGGCCTTCAGGAAGTCTGCCAGTACGGCCAGCAGCGCCTCGCGGTCGACCTGGTCCTCGCCCGTGCGGGCGGTGAAGTCGTCGACGAAGGCGAAGAAATCCACCTTGCACTGTCGGTAGGCGGTGAGCACTTCGAGCTCCTCGACCACCTTGAAGCGCGAGACGCCGGTGAGCTCGAGGATGTAGCGGCCGTCGCCGGATTCGGCGAGCTGGGTGATGCGGCCGACACAGCCGACGCTGAACAGCGTCGGCTTGTCCGAATTTTTCGGCGAGTGCGCGACGTCAGGCTGGATCATGCCGATCAGGCGATGGCCATCGCGGAAGGAATCATCGACCATCGCAAGGTAGCGCGGCTCGAAGATGTTGAGCGGCATCTGGCCGCGGGGCAGCAGCAGTGCGCCCGGCAGCGGAAAGACCGGAATGATCTCCGGGAGGTCGGCGGGTCCGCGATATTCGATGTTGATCGGCATCTGCCCGGTCCCCCTGGCCTTGCCAGCGCGGCTTACGAAAACAGGATCGTCGACAAACGCTTGCGTCCCTCGACGGTTGCATCATCCGTGCCGCCCCAGGCCTCGAAGAACTGCACCAGCTGCTTGCGGGCGCCGTCGTCGTTCCATTTGCGGTCACGCTTGACGATCTCGAGCAGCTGCGCGGTGGCTGCGGCGCGGTCGCCTTGCGCGTTGAGCGCGGTCGCCAGGTCGAATCGGGCCTGATGATCGAGCGGGTTTGCGGCGACTTTCTGTTCCAGCTCCGCGACCGGCCCGAGCGATTGGGCCTGCTCGGCGAGATCGATCGCGGTCTGCACGGCCTTCACCGCGGGATCGTTGCGCTTGGATTCCGGGACCATGGCCAGCGTCTGCTTGGCCTGCTCCATCGCGCCGGAGACGGCGTAGCATTTTGCGAGTCCGGCAAGCGCCGCGATGTTGGTCGAATCGTGCTGAAGCACCTCCGCATAGATCTGCGCGGCGGCTGCGGCGTCGCCCTCGGCGAGTACGGCCTCGGCCTCTTGCAGGATTTCAGCAATATTTGGCTCACCCGGCGCGGTCACGCCTTTGGTCAGCTTTTCGATGAAGGCGTTGAGCTGGCTCTCGGGCACCGCGCCCATGAAACCGTCGGCCGGCTGGCCGTTGACGAAGGCGATCACGGCCGGGATCGACTGGATGCCCATCTGGCCAGGGATCGCGGGGTGCTGGTCGATGTTCATCTTGACCAGCTTGACCTTGCCCTTGGCTGCCTTGACCGCCTTTTCCAGCAAGGGGGTGAGCTGCTTGCAGGGGCCGCACCACTCCGCCCAGAAATCGATCAGCACCGGCTGGCGCTTCGATTCCTCGATGACGTCCTTCACGAAGGTCTGGGTGGTGGTGTCCTTGATCAGGTCGGCCGCAGCCGGGCCCGCCGCTCCGTTACCCTGGTCGATGATCGTCACGGGATCCCCTCGTCTGATGTCCGGAATGGCGGGTCTTTAGCATGCCGCCACTTCCTATGCTCGTTGTTGGCTCCTAAATTGGGCCGATTGGGCCGAATTTCAATCCACCGCGACCGATTCGGCGGTTCCGGCGCCTTTTTGGGTGATTTAGTCGCATCCGGGGCCCATATGGGGCCTCCAAATGCGAATTGATGCCGCCGGTAGCTGTTGCATTCCCCTCCCGCTTTTGGCATACGACAGCCGTTGCCGGCGCGTCACGCGACCGACACAGGATGCGGGTGTAGCTCAGTGGTAGAGCACGACCTTGCCAAGGTCGGGGTCGAGGGTTCGAGCCCCTTCGCCCGCTCCAATTTTTCCCAGAGCATCCAGCCGGTCCGAACAGAAGCGTGGTTCTCCACGCCGCTGGCGGCTCTCTTGGGTTCGCAATGACAATCCTGGTCACCGGTAGCGCGGGTCACCTCGGCGAGGCCATTCTGCGGACGTTGCGGACGCGCGGTTCGCCCGCACGCGGGGTCGATCTGAAGCCGTCGCCCTACACCGACGCGGTCGGATCGATCGTCGATCCCGGCTTCGTGCGGCGCCAGATGGCTGGCGTCTCGGCCGTCATCCACACCGCGACGCTGCACAAGCCGCATGTGGCGACCCACTCCAAGCAGGATTTCGTCGACACCAACGTATCAGGCACGCTCAATTTGCTCGAGGCGGCAGTGGCCGCCGGCGTGACGAGCTTCGTCTTCACCAGCACCACCAGCGCGTTTGGCTCGCAGCTTCGCCCTGAGGCGGGGCAGGCGGCCGTGCGGGTCACCGAAGATTTGCCGCCGGTGCCGAAGAACATCTACGGCACCACCAAGCTGATGGCCGAGACCCTCTGCGAGCTGTGCTATCGCGAGCGCGGCCTGCCGGTCGTGGTCTTGCGGACCTCGCGCTTCTTTCCGGAAGCCGACGATGATCCCGCGATGCGGTCGGCTTACACGACTGAGAACGCGCAGGCCAACGAGCTGCTCTATCGCCGGCTCGATATCGCGGACGCGGTGAGCGCCCATCTGCTCGCCGCCGAACGCGCCCCGAAGATCGGCTTCGCCCGCTACATCGTCTCGGCCACGAGCCCATTCGAGCCGTGCCACCTCGCGGCACTTGCGCGCGATGCGGCCGGTGTCGTGCGCGAGCTTTATCCGGACTGCGCGGAGCTCTATGCGGCGTGCGGCTGGAACCTCTTCCCCGAGATCGACCGTGTCTATGTCAACGAACGCGCACGGCGCGAACTGGGCTGGCAGCCTGAATTCAACTTCGCGCATGTCCTGAGGAGCCTGCGCGAGGGCCGCGATTTTCGCAGCGTGTTGGCGCACGAGATCGGCTCGAAAGGCTATCATGACACGGTGTTTGACGACGGCCCCTACCCCGTCGCCGGTTGAGCGTCGCGTTCGCTAATTTGCTCGACAGGTCAAATGTCTGACCGGCGTCACCACGAGCGGCGCGACTTGCGCCGTTCTACTTTGCATGGGGTTGTTTTCGCGTTTTGTGTTGCCCGCCCCCTCGATCCTGCCCGCGAATGAGGCGCGCGCCGATTTGATTCCGCGTTGCAGCGAGAGCGCTGTCGCCGCCGCGTTTGCCCTCGTTGACATTCCGTCTCAATTTTTATTGAGCGCAACCGCAGCGCAGGCGATGCCCTTCTCACCGCTCGCAGATGTGCTAGCCTTTTTGCGTCTGCTTCTCGGCAGACCCAAACTTCGCCTCTCGACTAGCAAGATAAAATAATGCGCAGCCCTGACGGCTGCCTTAGGGGAGTGACGCGATGAAATTCCATCGATCCGTCTTTCAATCCGTCCTGGCGCTTGCAGCGGTTGCCTTTCTTGCAGGGACAAGTGCCGGCAACGCGCAGCAGCAGGACAAGAACAAGCCGCTGAAGAAATACGAATCCGGTACCAAGGAGTTCTGGACCCATCCGCCGGATGACTGGTTCCTCGGCGACGAGACCGAGGCGCAGAAGGGCCTCGCGCCGCCGTCGGGCCCGCCGACCGGCGCCTCCGATGCCGAGCTCGCCAACATCGTCAAGAAGATCAAGCTGCCGCCGGGCTTCAAGATCGAGGTCTATGCCTCCGGCGTGCTGGCCGCGCGGCAGATGGCCTGGGGTGACAAGGGCACGCTGTTCGTCGGCTCGTTCGGCCTCGGCAACGTCTATGCCATCAAGGACAATGGCGGGAAGAAAGAGGTCAAGACCGTTCTCAAGGGCCTCAACATGCCCACCGGTCTCGCCTTCAAGGACGGCGCGCTCTACGTCATCGCCGTCGACAAGCTGATCCGCTACGACAATGCGGAAGCCAATCTCGACAAGCTCGGCGACGGCAAGGTCGTCTATGACGACATGCCGTCCTATGCCGCGCATGGCTGGAAGTACATCGCGGTCGACAAGGAAGGCTGGTTCTTCCTCCCGTTTGGACCCCCCTTCAATATCGGCATCCCCCCGACCAGCGTGTCGCAGATCCGGCGCGTCGATCCCAAGACCGGCAACGCGGAGATCTGGGCGCTCGGCGTTCGCAACTCGGTCGGCGGCGACGTCGATCCGCGCACCGGCAAGCTTTGGTTCACCGAAAACGCCCGCGATTGGATCAGCGATGATCTGCCCTCGGACAAGCTGAACATGATCAATCGGATCGGCGAGCATTTCGGCTATCCCTACTGTCACCAGGGCAACCTGCCTGACGACAAGTTCGCCATGGGCCACAAATGCTCCGAGTTCACGCCGCCGGTGTTGAACCTCGGCGCGCATGTCGCCCCGCTCGGCATGAAGTTCTATACCGGCGACCAGTTTCCCGCCGAGTACAAGAACAACATCCTGATCGCCGAGCACGGCTCCTGGAATCGCCACAAGTACCAGGGCGCGCGCATCATGCGCGTGATCGCCGGGCCCGACGGGAAGAACGCCAAGCAGGAGGTGTTCGCCTCCGGCTGGATCGAGGGAGACCAGGGCTATCTCGGCCGTCCCAACGACATCCTTCTCGCCAAGGACGGCTCGATCCTCGTCGCCGATGACTGGGCCGGCGCGATCTATCGCATCAGCTACAGCAAGAAGTAGCGCGACGTTACGAAGAGGCTGCGGCCGGGTGACGGCTGCAGCCTCTTTTGCTTGCGACAGACTTGCGATGGAACACGTTCGTCATGCCCGGACTTGATCCGGGCATCCATCAAACGAGAAACTTTGCAAAAGAGATGGATTGCCGGGTCAAGCCCGGCAATGACAGTCGGAGAAATCAGCGATGCGCGTCGTTCGGTTCGGAATTCTGCCTGCGGCGCTTCTGCTCGCATCTATCCCGGCTCAGGCCGCCGACAATGCCGCGATCAAGGAGAAGGCTTCAGTCTGCTCCGGTTGTCACGGCGAGAACGGCATTTCGCAGACGGAGAACGTCCCCTCGCTCGCCGGTCAGCCCGATCAGTTCATCCAGTGGCAGCTCGTGTTCTTCCGCGCGGGCTCGCGCAAGAACGACCAGATGCAGCCGATCGTGGAGGAGATCACCAACGAGGACATCCGCAACTTCGGCGCTTATTTCGCCTCGTTGACGCCGCCGAAGGGATCGGAAGACGGTGATCCGGACCTGTCGAAGAAGGGTGCGCAAGTTGCCGCCGGGCGCCGCTGCGCCTCATGCCATACCGATAGCTATGCCGGCACCAAGGGAGTTGCGCGACTTGCCGGCCAGCGCGAGGAATATCTGGTCAAGGCACTGCACGACTACAAGGCGGGCCAGCGCGTCGGCGGTGGCGTCGCCGCGATGGCCGATGTCGCCTATCACATGAGCGACGAGGAAATCACGGCCGTCTCGCACTATCTCGCGCATTTGAAGTAGCCGTGGTGCTGTCTCCACAAACCCGCTGTCGTCCCGGGTTCGCGCTATGCGCGCCCCGGGGACGACAAACGGGGCGTGTGGTTAACTAGCCCGCTGCTTCTCATACGCCTTCAAATGCGTGTAGGCGATGCGCAGCTTCGGCACCGGCACCTTGGCAGCGTCAGCACGCGCGATGAGGTCGCCGATGACGTGATCGGCTTCGACCGGCAGGCCGGCCTTGACGTCGCGGAACATCGAGGCCGTCATCGGCGAGCCCTCGGTGGTGAGCAGACCCTTGACGCGTTCGAAGAACGGCCCGCCCGGCGTATATCCCGACGCGGCGGCGATCGCGCTGGTCTCATCCAGCATGCCGAGCAGGAAATCCCGTCCGCCAGGAGCTGCAAGGATGTTGCCGACAGAGGTGCGCATCAGGCTGGTCGACGCCGCGAGCGAGGAGAGGAATACCCACTTCTCCCACATGTCCTGCATGATGTTCTGGCTGGCGCTGGCGCCGTTGATGCCGCTCTTGAAGGCCTCGTCGATGGCCTTGATGCGATCCGAGAGCTTGCCGTCGCGCTCGCCATAACTGATCGACTGCATCGGCTGCAACTGCACCACCTCGCGCTTGTCGTTCAAGGTCGCGGCGATGGCGCAGAGCCCGCCGAGCACGCGCTCCTTGCCGAACTCGGCATCCAGCGTGTCGAGATGGTGCATGCCGTTGAGCATCGGGATGATCGCCGTGTCAGGCCCGACCGCGGCGGCAAACGATTTGATGGCGTCCTCGAGGTCGAACGCCTTGCAGCTCAGAAGTACGACGTCGAACTTGTCCTTGAGCGCGGTGGCCTGCACGGTCGGCGGATTCTTCAAGGTCACATCGCCGTTCGGGCTCTTGATGACGAGGCCGGCACTGGCGAGTTCGCTGGCGCGCTTCGGACGGACCAGGAAGGTGACGTCGCGGCCGGCCTGCAACAGCCTGCCACCAAAATAGCCGCCGATGGCGCCGGCGCCGACCACGAGGATACGCATGGGGTGCTCCACAGTTGTTGCTCTTCAAATAGACGCGAATGGCGAATAGGGAGTAGCGAATAGGGTAGCACGCCATGAAATGCGAGTAACGTTTCCACTACTCGCTATTCGCCATTCACTATTCGCCCTTCTCCAACACCATTTCCTCGACCTCGCGCAACTGCTCCTTGCCGAAGAACATCTCAGTGCCGACGAAGAAGGTCGGCGAGCCGAACGCGCCGCGGGCCACAGCCTCCTCGGTGTTCTTGATCAGCTTGCCCTTCACCTCGGGTTCCCCGGCGCGGGCGAACAGCTTTTGCGCATCGAGGCCGGAGGACGCCAGCGCCTTCGCCGCGATTTCGGGATCGTCCATCTTCTTCGGCTCGCGCCACATGTGGTGGAAGGCGGCCTCGACATAGGGCTCGAACACACCCTCGAGCTGCGCGGCGATCGCCGTGCGCATCAGGTTCAGCGTATTGACCGGGAAGAAGGGGTTCATGACGTAAGGCTGGACCTTGAAGCGCTTGACGAAACGCTCGGTCTCGACCGCGTGGAATTCGCGCTTGTTCTTGATCCCGGCGAGGGTCTCGGCCGGCGACTTGTTGTTGGTCGATTTGAAGATGCCGCCGAGCAGGATCGGGACGTATTCGAACTTGACGCCGATGCGCTGCTCGATCGCGGGAATCGCGAGATGGCTGAGATAGGCGTTCGGGCTGCCGAAATCGAACAGGAATTGCGGGGCAGTGCGGGTCAAATTCGGTCTCCCTGGCTTCTCTTTCGCGCATTGTGGCGCAGCATACGCCACAGGTCCACCGCTTAATGACGATCGTAATACATAGACGGTCAGACCTGACGCCGGATCGCTCGCTTGCGCCACACCAGGAAGTAATAGCCCATCTGCAAAACGAACATGGCGCAGAACACGATGGGATAAGCGGCCCATACGCCCGCAAGGCCGATCGTGCGGCTCAGGATCACCGCGGCAGGCAGCTCGATCGCGACGATCGCGACGATCGAGAGCAGCATCGGCGTCAACGCGACGCCGGCCGCGCGCATGGCTCCGGAGAACACCGTGGCGAGGCCAAACGGTACCGAGCTCCACAGGGCGATGTCGAGCAGGCCTCTCGCCAGATCGAGCACGGCGGCGTCGGTGATGAAGATGCCGAGGATGGCGCGCGGGGCGAGATAGATCAGCGCCACGAGCCCGCCGGTCAGGACGAAGTTGAAAGCGAGCCCGACCCGCACGATGCCCTCGAGCCGGGCTCTGTCGCCGCTGCCGACCGCCTGCGCGCCGAGGATCGAGACCGCGATCGAAATCGACATCGCCGTGAACTGCGTGTAGCCCATCACCTGATTGACGGCGCCATAGGCCGCAGTGGCGTCCGACCCAAAGCCGTTGACGAGGCCGAGCAGGACCAGCTCCGCGATCGCCATCACCACCATGCCGACGGCGCTCGGCAATCCGATGCCGAGAATCCTTCCGAGCATGGCGCCGTTGAGCCGCAGGTGACGCAGCAGCGCCGCGTCCGGTGCGAGCGCGTGCTTCTTCCGCAGCAGATAGAGCGCCAGCGCGATCAACGTGACCGCGTTCGAGATCGCTGCCGCCCATGCCGGACTGGTGATGCCGGCTGCCGGCAATCCGAACGACCCGCGGATCAGAAGCGGTGTCAGGATCAGGCCGATCGCGGTCGACAACGCCAGCGCCAGCAGCGGCGTGAGCGCGTCGCCGACGCCGCGGACCATCGCCGTCATCAGCAGGAAGACGAAGCCAAGCGGCATGGTGAGCAGCATGATCCGCGCATAGGCGCTGGCAGGGGCGAGAATGTCTGTGGGCGTGGCGAGTGCCATCATCAGTTGACGGCTGAAGAGTCCGCCGACCAGCGCAACCGAACTGGAGAGCAGAAGGCCGATCGCAAGCGTCGTACCCACGACGCTTCTGATCTTGTCGTGCTCGCGCGCGCCAAAGGCCTGACCGATCAGCACGGTCGCGCCGGTGCTGAGGCCCATGACGAAGGCGAACAGGAAGAACATCACCGGGAAGAACACCGAGACGGCCGCCAGCGCGTCGACGCCGAGCATCTGGCCGAGATAGACGTTGCTGACGGTGCCGAACAGCGATTGCAGCGCGTTGCTCAGCATCAGCGGGGCGAGGAAGCGGAGGAACGGCGTCCAGAGCGGTTTGGTGGTGGGCATGGATCTGTCTTTCGTCAGGGCGTGCGAAGCCGTTGCCGCGCAAGGTGCGCGGCTCGGCCGTCGATGAGGTTGAGAAGTGCCGCGCGGTTTAAGCGCGGTCGCTGTAGGCGAGCTTGACGATGTGGTCGCGGATATCGGTCGGCCAGTCCGCGATCAGTCCGGTGAAGCGCCGCCTGTCATCAGCGAACAGCGCCCGCGAAGCTTCCTCGAATTGCGGCAGGTTGCCGGCCATCGTCGACATGAAGTGGTAGGCGGCCTCGCGCGCCTGCCGCTCGCGGTCCTTGTCGCCGCTGGCGCGCCTCGCCTCGTCGACGAGCTTGCGCAG
>NZ_JALBHA010000859.1:0-1486 GCF_023006445.1 Bradyrhizobium sp. SHOUNA76 | reverse complement strand
TGCCAGATGCACCTGGCCAACGAAGCCGCGGTCGCGCGCGATCTGCTGCGGCGCGATCGTGATCGGTACCGCGGCGAAGCGCATGATTCCGGCAGTGGCCGCGCCGGGACGGATCGCAAAGCCGCTCGATGCTTGCGTCAGCGCGCCGAGCCGCGTGCCGCTGGTGCGGTCGTCGACGTCGATGTGACCGACGCGGCCGTCGGCGTCGGGGTAGAGCTTGATGTTGACGTTGCGCGCGCTGTTCGCTGCCGCGCCTTCAGGCACGTCGATAACGCCGGTGGTGCCGCGGATGCCGAGCGTCGCCGTCGGCGTCGTGATCTTCATGTTGCCGGTCTTCGCCACCGCCGCCGCGACGAAGGCGACCGTGCCCTTGCCGACGTCGAAGATCCCGGAGTTCTGCTTGCCGCCATCCTCGTAAACGTAATTGTCGATGGTGATCCTGGCGCTGGCCGACAGATTGAACGTGGTCGCGTCGTTGAAGGTGATGCCGAGCGAGGAGTTCGACGAGGTCTGCACGACGTCGTTGAGATAGATGTCGTCGCGCACGCGCAGCGGATAGGAATTCTTGTCGCGAATCACGGTCGCGATCCCCGTGACCGTCGCGACGTTGCCGATCGGCTCGACGGCGGTGGATTGTGCGTCTGGCGCGGGGGTGGGGGAAGCCGATGGAGCCGGGGAGGGATCCGGTGTCGGCTGCGCTTGCGGCTGCGCCTGCGCAAGCTCCATGGCATCGGATGCGGACGCCACGCTGCTGCCCGCCAACGGCAAGGCCAGAGCAAACGCGAGCATGAAGCGGCGGCAAGCCACCAATGAAGTCACGAGGATGTCCCGGTGAGAACGCGAGGCGAGATCGGGCGATATCAGCCGGATCAGGCTGAATGGCGGATGAACATGTGTGGCAAGGGAGGGGGTGAGTGTTCAAAGGCCAGGCAAGGCTAGCGAGTAGGGCTCGAATATCTCCACGCCGTCATGGCCGGGCTTGTCCCGGCCATCCACGCCTTGTTTTGCGGCACCAAGAACGTCGATGCCCGGGACACCTAGCGCGAAGACGCGCTTCGCGCTTCTGCCCGGGCATGACGAAGATTTGTGTGTGTCGCGCGAGATCCCGGGTCGACGCTTCGCATCGCCCGGGATGACGATCGTCGGAGCTGACCCGCTCCGAGCGTCAACTCACCCGCTTCCAGGTCTGGCCGCCGCAGAACATGCCGCCGAAGGCGCAGCCCTGCACGCGCATCGCGTTCGGGCCCTTCATGGCGATCGTGGAGTCGTAATTGCGGCCGGAGTCGGGATCGTGGATGCGGCCGCTCCACTTCGAGCCCTCGGGCTTCATGTTGATCAGGATGCGCGCGTTGGTCTTCTCGGCATAGCCGCAGAGATTGGCGCCGCACTGTTCGACGCGGACATTGCCCTTGTTCTCTTCGGTCGCCCAGACGCCGATCGGCGAGTTCGGCGCGGCCACGGGCGCAGCAGCCACCGGCGCTGGAGC
>NZ_JALBHA010000858.1:0-1491 GCF_023006445.1 Bradyrhizobium sp. SHOUNA76 | reverse complement strand
ATCGTCCACCAGCGCGCGCGCGGTCTGGCCGCGGTCCTGCGCCTCCAGCTAGGAGAGCACTGATTTCGCGCGCGTGATCACGGCGGGCGGCAGGCCGGCGAGCTTGGCGACCTGGATGCCGTAGGAGCGGTCGGCCGAGCCGGGCAGCACCTCGTGCAGGAATACGACATTGCCCTGCCATTCCTTCACCCGCACGGTGGCATTGAACATCCGTGGCAGCTTTGCCGAGAGCGCGGTCAGCTCGTGATAATGCGTCGCGAACAGCGTGCGGCAGCGGTTGCTCTCGTGCAGATGCTCGATCGCGGCCCAGGCGATCGAGAGGCCGTCGAAGGTCGCGGTGCCGCGGCCGATCTCGTCCAGGATCACGAGCGCGCGCTCGCCGGCCTGGTTCAGGATCGCCGCGGTCTCGACCATCTCCACCATGAAGGTGGAGCGGCCGCGGGCGAGATCGTCGGCGGCGCCGACGCGCGAGAACAGGCGGTCGATGATGCCGATCCGCGCGCGCGTTGCCGGCACGAAGCTGCCGATCTGGGCCAGCAGCGCAATCAGCGCGTTCTGACGCAGGAAAGTCGATTTACCGGCCATGTTGGGGCCGGTGAGCAGCCAGAGCTGGCCGGATTTTTGCGCAGGCGCGGGTGACAGATTGCACCCATTGGCGATGAACGGCTCGCCGTTGCGCTTCAGGGCCTGCTCCACCACGGGATGGCGGCCGGCCTCGATCGCGAAGCCGAGCGACTCGTCCACGTCCGGCCGCACATAATTGTCGTCGACCGCGAGCTTTGCCAGCGACGTCGCGACGTCGAGCAGCGCAAAGCCGTGCGCGGCCGCGCGAAGATCGTCGCTGATCGCCATGGCTTTGGCCGACAGCCGTTCGAAAATCTCGAGCTCCAGTCCGAGCGCGCGATCGCCGGCATTGGCGATCTTGGCCTCGATCTCGCCGAGCTCGGCAGTTGTGAAGCGAACCTGGCCCGCCAGCGTCTGGCGATGGATGAAGGTCGCGTTCAGCGGTGCCGACATCAGCTTGTCGCCGTGCTGCGCGGTGACCTCGACGAAATAGCCGAGCACGTTGTTGTGCCGGATCTTGAGGCCCTTGACGCCCGTGCTATCCGCGTAGCGGGCCTGCATCGAGGCCACCACCAAGCGTGAGGCATCGCGCAGGTTTCGCGCTTCGTCCAGTGCCGGCTCATAGCCCTGGCGCACGAAGCCGCCATCGCGCTTGATCAGCGGCAGCTGCTCGTCGAGCGCACTGGCGAATTCCGCCGCCAACTCGCGCGAGGGTCTTTGCAGTGCCGCCATGACCGCCGCGATCTCCTGCGGCGGCTGGTCGAGCTCGCCAAGCCGCGCCAGCACCTGATCGGCGGCGATGATGCCGTCACGCAGCCCCGCGAGATCGCGCGGACCGCCGCGGCCGACTGACAGACGCGCCAGCGCCCGCGACATGTCGGGTGCGCCGCGCAGGATGCTGCGGATGTCTTCGCGCGCGGCTGAATC
>NZ_JALBHA010000857.1:0-1493 GCF_023006445.1 Bradyrhizobium sp. SHOUNA76 | reverse complement strand
TGATCGCCGAGCTCGACCGGCCGCTCACGTTGAGTGCTGCAGCCAGCCTTCCCACCAGCGCAAAGGCCTATCGCACCGTGGCCGACGCCAATGCCCGGCGGACGGCGCGGGCCAAGCAGGCGCAGCAGCAGGCCAAGAAGCAGCAGATGGCGTCGGCATCGAGCGATCAAGCCCAGGCGCAGCCCGAGGGGCAAGCGCAGGGCTATGCCCAGGAGAAGGATGCTGCCGAGATGGCGGCCAAGCAGGCGGCTGACGCCATTCCCGATCCCGGACGTCCGATCTATTTGCAGGAAGCCAAGCTTCGCACGGAAGCTGCGCTCGCGGCCGATATCGGCTTTGCCGAGCGGCTGGTCTGGTTCTGGTCCAATCATTTCTGCATCTCGGCCAACAAGATCCAGAGCATGTCCGGCGCCTATGAGCGCGAAGCGGTTCGCGCCAACGCGCTCGGCCGCTTTGTCGACCTGCTGCAGGCCGTCGAGAGCCATCCGGCCATGCTGTTCTATCTCGACAATCTGGAATCGATGGGCGCCAACTCGACCGCAGGCATCAACCGCAACCGTGGACTCCACGAGAACATCGCGCGCGAGATCATGGAGCTGCATACGCTCGGTGTGCGCACGGGCTACTCCCAGGACGACGTCATCGGATTCGCCAACGTCATGACCGGCTGGACGCTGGTGCCGCCCGGTGCCGATCCCCAGCATGGCGGCGAGTTCACCTTCAATCCGCGGCTGCATGAGCCGGGCGGACAGACCGTGCTCGGCAAGCGCTACGAGCAGGACGACGCCGAGCAGGGCCGCGCCGTACTGCGCGACCTCGCCGCGCATCCGGCAACCGCGACCCATGTCGCGACCAAGCTCGCGCGCCATTTCGTCGCCGACGAGCCGCCGCCGGCGCTCGTCGAGCAGATGGTGAAGACTTTTCGCGACACCGAGGGCGATCTCAAGCAGGTCGCGATCGCGATGGTGTCATCGGACGAGGCCTGGCGCGCGCCGCCGTCGAAGCTCAAGCGGCCCGGCGAATGGGTCGTCGGCATGGTGCGCACGACCGGCATCACGCAGGTCGATCCGGTCCGCTTCACCGGCGGCCAGGAGCTGCTCGGCGAGCCGCTGTGGCGTCCGTCCGCGCCAAAAGGCTATCCGGATGACGAGGCGAGCTGGATCGACGGCGTCGGCCGGCGGCTTGACGTCGCCAACAATTTTGCCGAGCGCATCAGCGGCATGTCCGATCCGCAAGCCATCATCGAGGATGTCTTCGCATCGCAGATCACCTCCGAGGTGAAGCAGGCGGTCGGCCGCGCCGAGAGCCGGCAGCAGGCGCTGGCATTGCTGTTCATGTCGGCGGATTTTCAGAGGAGGTGAGCATGGGCTCCGTCAATCACCTGCCGACGCGGCGCGAGCTTCTGGTCGGTTCCGGCGCGCTGTTCGCATGGAGCCAGATGCCGCGGATCGCGCGCGCCGAAGGACGCGATCCGCGCCTGCTCGTCATCGTCC
>NZ_JALBHA010000856.1:0-1494 GCF_023006445.1 Bradyrhizobium sp. SHOUNA76 | reverse complement strand
GGCAGCGTCACGAGCGCGATCAGCAGCACGATCGCCGCGTTCGCGGCAAAGCAGGCCGCGGCGACATAGCCGTGGCGCTCGGTGTGGTCGGCAAGGAAGCCGCCTGCGAGCACGCCGGCGGCGCTGGCGCCAAGGAATGCCGTCAGCATGACGTTGGCTGCCGAGTAGGACGTGCCATAGCCGCTCATCAGCGCGACGACGCCGAAATTGTTGATGCCGGCGACCGACAGGCTGAGCAGCATGAACAGCGCCGTCAGCACGATCAGCGCCGGTGTGATGACGGCCTGCCTCTGCGCGTTCTCCGCGCCCGGCTTCTTCCTGCTGGCGCCGGCGTCGGGAATGTTCATGACGAGCAGCAGCGAGGCCACCGCAATGCCGATCGCACCCGATGCGATCAGCGCGCCGGTGCCGCCGGACAGGGTGACGAGTGCCGCCACGATCGCCGGTGCCACCGCGCCGCCGAGAAATCCGGCAAAGGTGTGGATCGAGAAGGCGCGGCCCATCCGCGCCTCGTCCATGTGCTCGGCCAGGATCGCGTAGTCGGCGGGGTGATAGACGCTATTGGCGAGACCCAGCAGCACGGCGCAGGCGATCAGCGAGGCGTAGCTGAGATGCAGGCCAAGCAGGATCAGCGCGAAGCCGCCGAGCGTGAGGCCGATCAGCAGGATCCTGCGCGCGCCAAAATGGTCGACGAGATAGCCGGTCGGCGCCTGCGTCAGTCCGGACACCACCGCGAATACGGTGAGCGCGAAGCCAAGCTCGATATAGCCGACGCCGAGCTGCGCCTTGAGAAACGGGAATAGCATCGGCAGGACCAGCAGATGGAAATGGCTGACCCAATGCGCGATCGAGATTCCCGTCAGCGTGCGTAGCGCGCTGTCCGCCTTGCCTTGCTGCGGTGCGGCGAGAACATCGACCATTGCAGTTTCGGTTTCACTCCCTGGAAGGCGCGCAAACTATCGGGGAGAGCGGTTATTTGTCCATGAACAGAGGCGCATGGCAGGTAGTGCGGGTCGATCGAGCAGTTGAGCCACTTCCACAGCGCCGCCCCTGCGAACGCAGGGACGACAGGCGAGCCCGGGGCCGCCCCCTCACAACGGCTCGTCGTCCACACCGTAACGGTCGCGTTTGGGCGTCGCGATGTCGCCGTCCTCGTAGTCGTCGTCATCGGCCGGAGGCGGAGGTAGCTTCGCCTTGTTGTCCGCCGGCTTCTTGACGGCGATTTTGGGCGGTTCGCTCGGTTTGCAGGTCTTGATCATGGCTGGTCCCGGATGGTGATGCTGCACCCGATCCTACCCCGCAAATATGGGTAGTCCCTGACTTAGCGCAATCATCTCGTCCCGAGGACGGTCCTCGGCCGTCAATGCACGAGCGGCCCGCCGGCCTTCTTCCAGGCATCCAGGCCGCCGGCGATGTGCGCCGTGTTGGAAAGGCCGGCCGCCTTGGCGGCGGCCACCGCCATCGCCGAGCGCTCGCCGAAGGCGCAGAAGAACA
>NZ_JALBHA010000855.1:0-1495 GCF_023006445.1 Bradyrhizobium sp. SHOUNA76 | reverse complement strand
TTCATCGTCTCGGGCGCCGGCCTGCCGGTGGCCAAGCATGGCAACCGCGCGCTGTCGTCGCGCTCGGGCGCGGCCGACGTGCTCGCCTCGCTCGGCGTCAAGATCGACCTCAGGCCCGAGCAGGTCGGACACTGTGTGCGCGAATGCGGCATCGGCTTCATGTTCGCCCCCGCCCACCATCCCGCCATGAAGAACGTCGGTCCGACCCGGGTCGAGCTTGCAACACGCACGATCTTCAATCTGCTCGGTCCCCTGTCCAACCCAGCCGGCGTCAAACGGCAGATGGTCGGCGTATTCTCGCGGCAATGGGTGCAGCCGCTGGCGCAGGTGCTCAAGAACCTCGGCTCCGAATCCGCCTGGGTGGTGCACGGCTCCGATGGCCTCGACGAGATCACCCTCACCGGCCCGACCTTCGTCTCCGCACTCCACAATGGCGAGATCCGGAATTTCGAGGTGACGCCCGAGGACGCCGGCCTGCCGCGCTGCGAGGCCGGTGCGCTCAAGGGCGGTGACGCCGACGCCAATGCGGTCGCACTGCAAAGTGTGCTCGACGGCAAGCCGAGCCCCTACCGCGACGTCGCCCTGATGAACGCCGCCGCCGCGCTGGTCGTGGCCGGTCGCGCCAAGGACCTCAAGGAAGGCGTCGCAATCGGAACGAAGTCGATCGATAGCGGCGCGGCCAACGCGAAGCTGAAGCACCTGATCGCGGTCTCGAACGGCTGAGCCTGACATGTCGGACATCCTGACCAAGATCGAAACCTACAAGCGCGAAGAGATCGCCGCGGCCAAGCGCGCGCAGCCGCTGTCGGCGATTGAAGCGAAGGCCAAGGCGCAAGCCGCGCCGCGCGGCTTCGTGCGCGCGATCAAGGCCAAGCACGCCAATGGCGACTACGCGCTGATCGCGGAGGTGAAGAAGGCCTCACCGTCGAAGGGGCTGATCCGCGCCGATTTCGACCCGCCCCAGCTCGCCAAGGCCTATGAGGCGGGCGGCGCGGCCTGCCTGTCGGTGCTGACCGACACGCCCTCGTTCCAGGGCCATCTCGACTTCATGGTGGCGGCGCGCGCGGCGACGTCGCTGCCGGTGCTGCGCAAGGATTTCATGTTCGACACCTATCAGGTGGTCGAGGCCCGCGCGCACGGCGCCGACTGCATCCTGATCATCATGGCGGCGCTCGACGATGCCACCGCCCGGGATCTCGAAGATGCCGCGACTGCTTACGGCATGGACGTGCTGATCGAGATCCACGACCGCGCCGAGCTCGACCGGGCGCTGAAACTTCGTTCGCCGATGATCGGGGTCAACAACCGCAATCTCCGCACCTTCGAAACCACGCTCGCGACCAGCGAGGCCTTGGCACCGCTGATCCCCGAGGGGCGGCTGATGGTCGGCGAGAGCGGCATCTTCACGCCTGCCGATCTCGCCCGGCTCGAGCGCGTCGGCATGTCGACCTTCCTGGTCGGGGAAAGCCTGATGCGGCAGGCCGACGTCACCACC
>NZ_JALBHA010000854.1:0-1506 GCF_023006445.1 Bradyrhizobium sp. SHOUNA76 | reverse complement strand
CGCCTTCACCTCGGGGCGTGCCGCGCGCGCGATCGGCGGCGAGCCGATGGTGTGGCTCATCAGGCTGGCGCTGACGCCACCCGCGCCCGCCCGCGCCAGTTCCTGACTGGCGACGATCTTCATGAACTGGTCAGCGGCGATACCGCCATATTCCTCGGGGAATCCGAGCCCCAACAGGCCGATCTCGGCCGCCTTGCGATAGAGCGCGCGCGGGAATTCGCCGGCCTCGTCCCACTCATGGGCAAACGGGGTGATCTCCTTCTCGACGAAGCGGCGCATCACGTCGCGGAAGGCGTCGTGCTCGGCGGTATAGAACGGGCTCTTCATCGCAGTCTCGCCTCGCGGCCGGATTCGTCTCAGCCACCATGGCCGGAACATTGCTGGTTCACTTGCGCGGAGTGGCTGACTGGCGCGGACGCTTCGCGCAAGGCAGTCACCTAGCAACTCAACGCAAGACGATTTTCCCCGCTCGCAGGCCAACTCTGGCGCAAAAAAACGTTGCTGCACAGACTCCGGCTGGCCTCAGGGCCACGCCGGGCATGGTGCGCCGAGGGAGGAATCTTTGGCCGTTCGTTACTACGACTGGATCGTTCATCATGGCCGCCGCACGCCCGATAAGGTCGCGGTGATCGACCTCGCGAGCGAACGCCGCTTTACCTACGCGCAGCTTGATGCCCGCGTCTCGCGCCTCGCCTCATTCCTGCGTCACACGTTCAAAGTCTCGCGCGGCGACCGCGTCGCGGTGCTGGCGCTGAATACGACCGATACGCTGGAGGTTCAGTTCGCCTGCGGCCGCCTTGGCGCGATCTTCGTGCCACTGAACACCCGCCTTACCGTTCCCGAGTTGCAGTTCATCACCGCTGACTGCGCACCGAAAGTGATGATCCACGACACTGATCTGGCCGAGACCGCCTTGAACGTCGCAAAGCTCTGCGGCGTCGCGACGAGCCTTCTGCTCGGTCCTGGCGGGTCCTATGAGACCGGCATAGCCGTCGCAAAGCCACTCGACCGCGCCGAGGAAGTTACGCTCGATGACTTCTCGACCATCATGTACACGTCGGGCACGACGGGACATCCCAAGGGCGCGACCATCACCCATGGCATGACCTTCTGGAATTGCGTCAATCTCGGCGGCCCGGCCTGCATCGGGCCATCCTCGGTGCTGCTCACCGTGCTGCCGCTGTTCCACACCGGCGGGCTCAACTGCTACACCAATCCCGTGCTGCACGCCGGCGGCACCGTAATGATCATGCGCGCCTTCGATCCCGGCACCGCGCTCGGCCTGATCAACGATCCCGGGCAGGGCATCAACGTGTTCTTCGGCGTGCCCGCGATCTACCAGTTCATGGCGCAGCATCCGGCTTTCGCATCGACTGACCTTAGCCGCCTCATCGTCGGCGGCGTCGGGGGCGCGCCAATGCCGGTGCCGCTGCTCAAGGTGTGGGAGGCGCGCGGCGTTGCGCTTCAGCAGGGCTACGGCATGACCGAGACCTCGCCGGCCGTGCT
>NZ_JALBHA010000853.1:0-1507 GCF_023006445.1 Bradyrhizobium sp. SHOUNA76 | reverse complement strand
CGGGGGGTTGGCGGTCTGGGCGGCGAGCTCGCCGATCAGGCGGTCGGCGTCGGCGGCCATGCCGTCGGGCGCCTGGATCACCAGACGCTCCAGCGACCAGCGGTAGGACGAGACGCGCTGCTCCAGGCATTGCTGCACCCACTGCACGATCAGCGAGTTCTCCTGCATGCGCGCGACCGCGTCGTCCTTCTCCCTCGGCGAGAGCGCCGAAACACGCGCCATGCTGGCATCGCGCTTCCTGTCGAGATCGATGACGCGGATCGCGCTGGCGAAGAACGGCTCGAAGCGGGTGATGTCGTTGCGCACGTCCTCGATCAGCTGCGCATAACGCGAGGAATGCGAGCGGTGCGGCTCGTCGATCAGCGTGCGTCCGTACATGGTGCGATCGAACACGATCTTCTGACGCCAGGGCGATGGCAGCGCCTTGTAGTCGCCGAACACGCTCTTCCATGCGGGGCGCGACAGCGGCGGCTCGATCATGGGATAGGCGAGGTCGCGCAGCTGGCGCTCTTCGTCGGTGAGCTGGAATTGCGAAGGCTTCAGGCCGACGCTGGAGGTAACCTCCGCGCCCAGCCAGCGATGCATGTCGTCACTGCGCATGTCGGCGCGGGTGCGGCCGAAATCACCGCCGCTACAGGCTGCGAGCATCGCGCCGAGAAGCGTAAGCAGGGCGGCCGATAAAAAGGGCCGGATCTGGCGGATGGCGTCCGGCATTGCAAAAGCCGGAAATCAGCGACGGCGACGACGGCGCCCCGGCGCTGTGCCCTGCTCGGGGCCGCGATCGCCGCTGGTTTCATCTGCCTCGCGCTCGATACGGATGACGGGAAGGATCAGGATCGTTCCCATGTCCGCGCGCGGAGCGACATCCCCCGACGAGCCCACCCGGCGACCGGCCGGAAATTCAATGATGGTCCCCATGTCAGCTCTCTTCAATTGCCGCGCGACCGAACGCGCCCCTGCAACATGCAATTCATTAAGATCAGTTCATGGTTAACGGGGTGTAAACGCGGCGTTCGGACCGTAGCGGCACGGGCCGGTCCGCGACGTCCCGTTAAGGCACGAGACCGCGACAAGTGGAGCGTTCGGCTTCACGCCTCGTTTTCCTTAACGAGCCTTTAAAGGAGCCTGCGATAGGCTGGCGGCGAGTATCCTTCCCAGGTCGCGTATCTCTCCATGACCAAGTCGCTGTTTCCCGGATTCGACGGGCTGATGTCCCTCTCCCGTCGCGAAGGCGTCGATGTTCGGCCGACGCTGCTGCGCGTGCTGACCGACCTTTACGTCCAGACGCGCATCCACAGCGAGGACGAGCAGCGTCAGTTTACCGAGCTTGCAACACGGCTGATCGACCAGGTTGACGATGCGACGCGCGCGGCCATCAAAGCCAAGCTCGCGATCTATCCGCAGACGCCGGTCCCGGTGCTGCAGAAGCTCGGACTGGTCGCCGCGCAGGAAGGCCGCAGGGTTCCGCTGGCGCGCGAGATTCCCACGCCCGCACCCGCGCCCTCGC
>NZ_JALBHA010000852.1:0-1515 GCF_023006445.1 Bradyrhizobium sp. SHOUNA76 | reverse complement strand
CGCGGTTCGGCTCGGACAGCGGCACCAGTGCGACGGCGCGGCGGTCGTTATCGGCGTTGGCGATCAGCTCGTCGGCCGCCCTGATCCTGACGTCCCAGTGCGAGGCCGCGCTCCAGCCGTCGTCGAACATGATCATCAGCGGCGCCTTGCTGCCGGCAAGGCCCGTTTGCGGATTCCAGATCGGGCCGGCGGCGGCGAAAATGACGAGCGCTGCAGCCAGGAGCCGCAATGCGGTCAGCCACCATGGCGTCCGCGAGGGCGTCTCTTCCCTTGGCGCAATGTCGAACAACAGGCGCGTCGGCGGAAACTCGATGCGGCGCGGCCGCGGCGGCATCACGCGCAGCAGCCACCACAGCACCGGAAGGCTGACGAGCCCGATCAGGAGCAGCGGTTGGGTGAAGGCGAGCGGCAGTCCCATCATGCGACCGGCCCCGCCTTGATCGTCGTGGTGCGGGCGGCCGACTTGCTCACCTGCATGCCGGCATGCAGGAACAGCAGCAGCTCGGCGGCGGAGCGATCGGTGGCATGCGTCGTGAACAGCCAGTCCAGCTTGCCCGTCTCGGCGCGGATCTGGTCGCGGTGCAGCGTGAGCCGCGCGGTGTAATCCTGCGCCCAGCTCTCGGCGCGGCCGGCGGTGATCACGCCGAACCCTTCGGGCTCGACGAACTCGACGCGGCCGGAATAGGGGAACGATTCTTCGGCGGGATCGACGATCTGCACCAGCGTGCCGTGCGCGCCGGAGCCGGAGAGCCCTGCGAGCGTGGCCCTGATCTCTGATATCGGCGACCAGAAATCCGACAGCACGATCGTCTCGGCGAGTGCCGCAGGCACGAAGGACGGCGGCAGGCTGAGACGATCGGCATCGTCATGCAGCATCGCCTGCGCCATCTTGTCGATGACGCTGCGGCTCGCCGTCGGCGCCATCAGCCCGGGAATGCCGACGCGTTCGCCGCCGGAGACCAGCAGCTCGGCCAGCGCGAACGCGACGATCAGCGTCCGTTCGAGCTTGGACTCGCGCGCGGATTTCGAGGCGAATGCCATCGAGGGCGAGCGGTCGGGCCAGATCCAGACCGTGTGGGAGGCTTCCCATTCGAGCTCGCGGACATAGAGATGGTCGTCGCGCGCCGAGCGCCGCCAGTCGACGTTCTGCGCCGGCTCGCCGGAGACGAAGCGGCGATACTGCCAGAAATTCTCGCCGGAGCCGGCGCGGCGCCGTCCATGCAGGCCGTGGATGACGTTGGCGGCGATACGGCGGGCCTCGAGCACCAGGCGCGGCAAGGAAGCTGCGAGCGTGCGGCTTTCGCCATCGGCACGTCGGATCGCAATGATCTCCTTCGCCGCGTGCCCGTTCTCCGCTGCCATCAACCCATCCGTGTCTTCAATTGCCGGATCACGTCCGGAATCGTGCGGCCTTCGGCCCGCGCCTGGAACGTCAGCGCCATGCGGTGCTTCAGCACCGGCTCGGCGAGGTCGAGCACGTCGTCGACCGAGGGCGCGAGGCGTCCGTCGATCAGC
>NZ_JALBHA010000851.1:0-1522 GCF_023006445.1 Bradyrhizobium sp. SHOUNA76 | reverse complement strand
CTGGCGCTGGCCGCCGGAGAGCTGGTCGGGCTTGCGCTTCTCCAGCCCCTCGAGCTTCACCAGCGCAACCATCTCGGCCACGCGCGTGGCGATGTCGGCGCGCGCCATGCCAGCGCGCTTCAGGCCGAAGGCGATGTTGTCGCGCACCGACAGATGCGGAAACAGCGCGTAATTCTGGAACATCATGTTGACCGGGCGCTCATGCGGCAGGGCCTGCGCGATGTCCTCGCCGCCGAGCAGGATACGCCCCTCGTCCGGCGCCTCGAAGCCGGCGAGCATCCGCAAAAGCGTGGTCTTGCCGCAGCCGCTGGGGCCGAGCAGCGCAAAGAATTCACCGGCCTTGATGTCGAGCGACACACCATCCACAGCCCGGAACGTCCCAAAAGACTTGGCGACGCCCTCGATGCGCAGCAGCGGCTGGCCGGCGGCAGCTGCGTCGGCCGCGCCTGTTGCGGCGTTCGTTTTGGGCAATTCGTCGGTCATGTTCCCTGCCAACCCCGATTCCGCCGCACGCTAGCCGCCGATCGGGCTTTGCTCAACCATGTCGGAGATACCTTCCATTGCAGCCCTAGCCCGGATGGAGCGGCACGAAGGAAAGACGACTTTCCCGGATTGCGCTTCGCTCCATCCGGGCTACGCCATAAACGCGGCCAGCGCGTCGCGGTCCGCTGCCGGCATCGTCAGGCCGAGCTTGGAGCGGCGCCACAGGATGTCCTCGGGGAAACGCGCCCATTCGTGGGTCATGAGATAGCGCACCTCGGCGCCGGTCAGTTCGGGACCGAAGGCTGGGCCGAGTTCGTCACGGCTCTTCGCCTCGCCGAGCACCGCCGGCAATCGCGAGCCATAGGCCGCGACCAAACGCTGGGCTTGCGTTTCCCCAAGAAAGCGCCAGCGGTCGCGGGCGAGGTCCACCTCAGTGTCGAAGCGATCCCACACAAAATCTCCGCCGGGCAGCGCTGCACCGGCGGTCCAGCGCGGCGACATCGGATAGAACGGCGTCAACTTCGTCACCGCCCGCTCCGCGCGCAGGCGCGAGGTGGTGACGTCGCCGCCGAACATGGTGATCAACGGCGCCCTGCGCCGGCGAGCGTGGAACAGGGTCGTGCCGTCACCTCGCCGCGCGGACGCTGGCGTCAAATTGACGCCGGAGACCGTCCGGACCACGTCGATCGGGGTGACGCGCTCGCGGAAATAGCGGCTGGCCGCCTCGCAGAGATAGGTCACATCAGCCCCGCGCATCGCGACGATCGCGGGATCGCCGGTGAAATCATGCGTGACCGTGCCGATCAGCGTGAACTCCCGCTCGAAGGGGGATGCGAAGATCAATCGTCCATCGCTGTTCTGGAAGACGTAGACGTTGTCCGAATCGAACAGCTTGGGCACGATGATCTGGCTGATCTGCATGGCCGCCATTGCGGGCTGCGGCTGGCGCAGCACGGTGTCCGCGACCATCGGCGCCCAGCCTCCGGTGGCGTTGGCAAGGGCCCGGGCCGTGATCGTGCGGCGGTGGCCACGATCGACC
>NZ_JALBHA010000850.1:0-1530 GCF_023006445.1 Bradyrhizobium sp. SHOUNA76 | reverse complement strand
AGCGGCTGGAACTGCAGCAGCTGCTGGCCCAGCGCGGCTTCTACAAGGGCACCCCGGACGGCCAGTTCGGCGGCCAGACAAGGGAAGCGCTGCGTAACTTCCAGGCCTCGGTCGGCGTGCCCGCCGACGGCTTTGCCTCCTCCGACGTGCTGGATCGGCTGCGCGGGCGGTAAAATCGCCCCGAAAGTAACCCTGAACAGGGATTTTGGCAGGTAGCCTTGACGGAGGCGGCTGTTCCCCGGTGTATGGGGCAAGAATCTGCAACGGAATTTGCCTGTTTGGCGCCCGATTCCGTTATTATATTAAGCCGCTTCCGATCCCCGTTGCGCTGCCCGAGATCGCATGTCGAAAAAGTCCCTGTTCAAGGCGCTGACCGAGACCGGCCCGTTGATCGCGCTGGGGACGGCGCTTGCGATTCTGGTCTCGGTCGCGGGGCCTGCCTCGGCGCAGTTCTTCAACTTCCCCGGCTTCGGCGGCCCGCCGCAGCGCTCTGCACCACCGCCACAACGGGGCGGAGGTGGAGGTGGCGGCGGCTGGTTCGGCGGCGACTTCTTTGCACCATTCCAGCAGCAACAGCCGCAGGCACCTCGCCAGGATTTTTCGCGCGCGCCGGCGCCTGCGAAACGCGACACCATCCCTGAGAAGAACGTGCTGGTGATCGGCGACGCCATGGCCGACTGGCTCGCCTACGGTTTGGAAGACGCCTACACCGAGCAGCCCGACATGGGCGTGATCCGCAAGCACAAGACCGCGTCCGGCCTGATCAAGTACCAGCCGAAGGGTGAGCCCTCGGATTGGGCGGCAGCGGCCAGGGGCATCCTCGAGACCGAGAAGCCTGACGTCATCGTCGTCATGCTCGGCCTCAACGACCGCGCCGCGATCCGCGAGCCTGTCGCCGACAAGTCGGACAAGGCCACGGATAAAGACAAGGACAAGAAGAACGACAAGGGCGCGCGCGCCAAGCAACCGGCCAAGCCCGGCGAGCCCAAACCCGGTACCGATGCCGCCGCCAAGCCCGACGACAAGCCTGCCGATGCCGACCTGCCGCAGGATGATGCCGACAACGCCGATGCGCCTGTGGCCGCGCCCGAAAAGACGGCCCGCAATCCGAACGGCCTCTACGAATTCCGCGACGATCGCTGGGTCGAGCTCTACGGCAAGAAGATCGAGGAACTGGCAGGTGTCCTCAAGGCCAAGGGCGTGCCGGTGCTCTGG
Source organism: Bradyrhizobium sp. SHOUNA76 (assembly GCF_023006445.1). Classification (NCBI taxonomy): domain Bacteria; kingdom Pseudomonadati; phylum Pseudomonadota; class Alphaproteobacteria; order Hyphomicrobiales; family Nitrobacteraceae; genus Bradyrhizobium; species Bradyrhizobium sp. SHOUNA76. Next base: position 315 of record NZ_JALBHA010000850.1, on the reverse strand, counting down.
GTCGGTCTTCCCGCCATCCGCGGGCAGAAGGGCACGGCGGACATGCTGTTCCTGGATTCGCTCTATCGCGAAGGCGCGGCCAAGGCCGGCATTACCTATGTCGACGTCTGGGACGGCTTTGTCGACGAGGCCGGCCGCTTCCTCCAGAAGGGGCCTGACTTCGAAGGCCAGATCCGTCAGCTCCGCAGCTCCGACGGCGTCTTTTTCACCAAACCCGGCGCGCGCAAGCTGGCGCACTATGTCGAGCGCGAGATCACGCGCCTGCTTGCGGGACGCTCGGGCCCGATCGCGCTGCCGAGCGAGCCGGCGACGCCC
>NZ_JALBHA010000084.1:0-17014 GCF_023006445.1 Bradyrhizobium sp. SHOUNA76 | reverse complement strand
GTGCCGACCGTCGAGCTCGATTGCGCAACGGCGAGCGCCGTGCCGGCCAGCAGCGCGGCCGCAGCCGCAGAAAGTTTCAGGATCCTCATGTCTGTTCCTCCATTGGTTTCCAAAACAAAGCGCCAGATCAGGCACGGGATAAATTGGCAATCGCCCGAACGTTCCTTAGGTCGGGCACGTTGACGCGTTCTCTTCACCCTGCCGCGAAGTTCCGCGCGCGCAACGCGCAACGCGCAACGCGCGACGCACATCGCATCCATTCATCCAGTATTCATCCGCACGAAGCCCTGTCGTCTCTTGCGTCGCAATCACGCGATGCCGGCAGCTCTCAGAATGCCCCGACCATCTCCTGGCGCTCGAAGAGTCGACGCGAGGACGCCGATCGCGCTGTGCGATGTGAGCGGAGACCGGCTGCGCGCGTCACGCCGTGCCGAGCTGCAGGTGCAATTTTCGTCTCCGCCTTCGGTGTTTCAGCCATTGCCAACGCGTCGCTCGCGGAATGGCTCGGCGCCTCGGCGGCAATCAGGGGCGAGGCTGCCGCAGCGGCAATGCCGATCGACGTGTCCAAGATGATCTTTTCAGGGAGAGCGTGGGCGGAATGGATTCGAATGATTGTTCGATCGACATCCGGGGCCGCAGACGCCGTCGCAAGCGGCGGCAGATTGCAATCGAGTACGAAGAGTAGCGCTATGACGAATGCGCCTGCAAAAAGAAAATATCGAATGATGGGCATCGGGCGCTACCGATAGACGAGCCAAGGGCAATTGCAGGGGCGGGCCGCCAGGCGACGGCCCGCCATGCGATGCAATCAGTCCACCTCTTGGACGACCATGCGGGTCTCGGGATCGACCAGCATTACGCGGCTGCCCGAATAGACGTAGCGATATTTGGTAAGCGAAGGGCCCCAATCGCTCGGCACCGTCGCGAGCTCGACGTCGCGCGGGACCGGCGAGCCGATCACGATCTTTTCGCGCGTTTCGACCGGACGAACCTTATGCTCGGTGACGTAAGACCGAATCCTGGTGCGATACTCGGGCTCGATCTGCACGGCAGCGCCATGGCCCGCACCGGTGGTGGTGACGACGGTGGACTGCGCCATCGCGCTCGTTGACACGAGCAGGGCGGCGGCTGAAATCAGCATGAACTTCTTCATCGCGTTCTCCTTCGCCGCTACATGCGGCGCAGCGATGAACTCGCGATCAGGCTGACCGTTCCGAACGCGAACGGAACATTTGCTACTTTTTCCCGTTGATTTGCCGGGAGCAGTCATTGGAGGAGAGGGCAATGCCAGTATTAATTCTTTGGGCCTTGCCTCGTCGAGCTGGCGTGGCTGCATGAAGATCGTCCGAGCGACTGCTCGCCGCCACAGCCGCATGCTCAGCTGCCGACACTGACCCACTTCTGGACCTTCTTCCGCCATTCCTCATCGAATCGTAAGGTGAGTCCGTTGGCAGCATCCGGTGAGAGAAGCTGGTCGACGGCGGACATTTGTAGCTCGCCGACATCAGGTATGTCGGTGTACCCCAGGTTCGCCAGCCGCTGGCCAAAAGGCGGATGTGTGGAATCGGGATCGTGCTCGCGGCTCAGACTGGCGACGGCGGCGGTCATGGGGCCGGGCGCTCTTATGGCTGCGATCTGATCTAGGATTCGCGCGAACGGCGGCGACGGGGCCGTTATTGCGCCGAGCACCTCCTTCTGCAGCGGGGCGAATACGAGATCGGTCAGACGTGCTCCACAGACCTCTATCATCACCAGCGCGCGTGCCATCTCCTCGCGTCCAACCTGCTCGGCCGCTTCGACATCGGCGGCAAGCTCGTTCTCCCGTGACAACGCGCGGTATTCCTTCTCAAGCCTTTCGAGCAGGGAATGCAGGAGCATGCGGACAATACATCCGGTAACGGTGTGCTCCGGATCGGCGTAAAAGAGAATGTTCTCCGCGGCCGCCATGAAATCCGCGAGGTTGGTGCCTCCCGAGGTGTGCCGAAGCCGGGCATGCGCCACTTCATGAGCGATAACGGCACGAACCGCACGCTGGTCCATGATCATCAACAATGGCAGACCAACGGTCAGCGTGACATGCTGCCCGAACACTCCGGCATACCGGCTTTCTTCCGAGATCGAGGCGTTGAAATCGGTGTCGACCAGCAGAGTGCGCTTCGATCTGACAAAGCTGCCATCGAGCTCCTTCCATATCGCCCAGAGTCCCGGGGCGGTCTGCTCATCGGCTGCGAAACTGCGATGCTTGCGCGAAGGCAGGAACAGGAGCCCGATTGCGAGAGCCGTCGCGGCCATGAAGATCGCGAACACAATCGGTGCCGTGGCCAGCGCCGCAATCGTGTACCGGTCCATGATGGTCAGCCAGATGGCGAGAATCGTGCAGGCCAGCGCGACGGCAGGAAGGACCGCATAGCGGCCAAGGCGCAAGATGACTTGCAGGATAAGGCGTTTCATACGCGCTTTGCGGCGGAGCGCCTCAGATCACGCCTTGCCACATGAGCTGTTGCTCTGATGCAAGCTGGCGACGTCGGCACGGCCCTGGCTTTCCGTGACCTGAATCAACGTGATTGCACCGGGCGTGATGATTCCCATCTGCGGCTGGGCGGAGAGGTAGGTGGTGCTGCCAGCGCGCAGATCGAGGCTCACTTTCTCACTTCCCTGCCCGAACAGATTGCTGCTCAGCGGAAGATTATTGACTGCAACCTCGTGGCGGCCCGGAGGCAGGTCGCAGGCCACGAAACCGGCAGCCTGACTGCCTCCAGCGAACCGTCCATCTACCGAATAGCTTGGCTGGACCGCGAAACCCAGGGCGGATGAGCGATAGACCACCAGCCGCGCAGTATTTGCCTTCACGTTCTCTGTCAGAGCCGTGCTGCCCATCGGCCCTGACGCGCACCCCGCCAGCAAGACAGCCAAGACAAAGATCCCCGGACACACGCGCATTCCCGCCCCTTATTTAGTCCAACAGTCCCCTGGACATCATTGGCGAGGGTGGTGCACGAAGTCAATCGCGACTTCTGGTCGTGCAGCGCCGGCTCATGTCACCGCCACCCAAGCGCAGGCGCGACATGTGTGAGGATGGCCTCGATCGCATGCGCGCAGTAATCGACGCCGAGCTGGTTCGGGATGGTCAACAGCAACGTATCGGCCTCGGCGACGGCCTCGTCCTGGCGAAGCTGCTCGATCAGCACATCCGGCTCGGCCGCATAACTCCGGCCGAAGATCGCCCGGGTCTGCGGATCGATGAAGCCGATCTGGTCTTCGCCGCCGCGCTCTCCGCCGAAATAGGCGCGGTCGCGATCGTTCATCAGCGCGAAGATGCTGCGGCTGACGGACACCCGGGGCTCGCGGGTGTGGCCGGCCTCTTTCCACGCCGCGCGGTAGCTACGGATTTGCGCCGCCTGCTGCAAGTGAAAAGCCTCGCCGGTTTCGTCGTTCTTCAGCGTCGAGCTCTGCAGGTTCATGCCGAGCCTGGCCGCCCACACCGCGGTCGCGTTCGAGCCGGCGCCCCACCAGATCCGCTCGCGCAGGCCCTGCGCGTGCGGCTCGATGCGCAGCAGTCCCGGCGGGTTCGGAAACATCGGCTGCGGATTGGGTTCTGCAAACCCTTCGCCGCGGAGCAGGTCGAGAAAGACCTCAGCATGACGCCGGCCCATGTCGGCGTCGCTCTGACCCTCGGCCGGCTGATAGCCAAAGTAGCGCCAGCCATCGATCACCTGCTCGGGCGAGCCGCGGCTGATGCCGAGCTGAAGCCGGCCGCCGGCGATGAGGTCGGCGCTTCCCGCGTCCTCCACCATGTAGAGCGGGTTCTCGTAGCGCATGTCGATCACGGCCGTGCCGATCTCGATGGTGCTGGTCTTGGCGCCGACGGCGGCGAGCAACGGAAAGGGCGAAGCCAGCTGGCGCGCGAAATGATGCACGCGGAAATAGGCGCCGTCGGCGCCTAGCTGTTCCGCCGCGACCGCAAGCTCGATCGATTGCAGCAGCGTATCGCTAGCAGAGCGGGTCTGCGATTGCGGTGAGGGCGTCCAGTGCCCGAAGGAGAGGAATCCGATCTTTTTCATGCGGGCAAGATATGGATGATCGGAAGAGTTTGCGAGTCGTCGGCCGGAGGGAAAAATGGCGACAAGGCATGTGCCCGTAAGCGCCTCCTGGAGGAAGCAGGCAAGGGTTTGGACTGCTCGTGGAGTCTTCAGATTTCGCAGCCGGTCAAATTCAAAGCCTTGAGCAAGCCGCCGAATGCCTTGAGCCGACAGGTCTCGGTCTCGCTGGCGGCCTTTGCGCGCTGAACGTTGGCGGTTCGCTTGACAACGATTGGCTTTGGCTTCGGCTTGGGAGGTTTGGCGGCCGCGATCGTCTTCGGATTGGGCCGATGACGGACGATCGGCTCCGGCGCGGACGAACCGGCATGGATGTCTTGCGGAGCAACGGGGTTTTCGGCTGAAGCTGCCTCTGTCGGCATCGCGTTGCTCACAGCGGCAACCTCGAGGCGATCGGCCTTCGCCGATGCGTCAGAGGAAGCAGAGATGCTTGCGCTCTGCTCGGCGAGCGGCTGGACGATCGCGACGGCGCGACGCGGTGGAGCGCTCAACTCCATTGCCGACAGCACTCCGACACTGAACAGGATCAGGAGGCCCAACAACGCCATTCTCAGCATTACGCACCTCCAACCTAGGTTAGTGCCGCTGAAAATTCTCGTCGCCAATAAGGCAACTTTGCCGGCGGCTGTCGTCCGGCGACGATTCATTTGCCGACAGGGTTAACGTCGACGATGTTCCTGCACGTGTCGAATATGCCGCCGCTTACGTGTGGCTTCCGCGCGCAGACCGTACCTGACCGCACAACATCGTCTGTTCGGCCCTGAACCGAACATCACGAGAGCCATCGTCATGTCTGCTGTGAGGGAAACCGGACACCGCCTGACCCATCGGCCGACAGCTGCTTTTGGGCCGGTTGCGGACACTAGGTGGGGAGGTCCTGGTCAGGGCATTGGGCCATGGCCTGAGACCCGGCGAGGCGGTGACGATTTCAGGCCCGGTCTTCGCCAGCTTCACTGGGCCACGCCGAAGTGGGTCGCATCGCCCGTTTCATTTAACGCGTCGGCAGAACCAAACGCGAGTTCAGGCTGGATCGATAGAAAAGATATCGTCGACGTCGAGACGCATGGCGTCGCGGCATTCGCACGCCACCGCTGCGAGCCGCGATGGGTCGATCTCGATTTCGCCTCGCCGTTCAGATCTGATCGCTCCGGTAGCGCGCAGATTGCGCATCAGGAGCGTCACCGTCGTCCGTCGTACACCCAGTATTTGCGAAAGCGTCTCCTGGGTGAGTGGCAGGACGTCGTGGTCGACGCGGTCGCGAAGATGGAGCAGCCAGCGTGCCATGCGGGCTTGGACCGGATGCAACGCATTGCAGGCTCCGCCGATTTGTAGTTGTATCAGCATTGCCTTGAAGTGAAGCTGGACAGCGTGGCGGATCGCGGGGCTTCGGCTAAAGGCCGCGTGGAATCGCGATGCGGGGATCCGCGAGGCGGTGCCCGCGGCACGAACGATGGCGGTAACGGCCGCAGGGGACGGCCCCAGCACGGAAAGAGTGCCTACTGCTCCCTCGCGCCCTATCGCAGCGCTGGCGACCGTCTGCCCGTTCGCCATGTCGATCATCACCGAAATGGCGCCACTATGTGGGAAGAGGACGTGCTCGGTCTGGTCACCCGCTCGCGAGATGACCGCGTCCCGATCGAGCGCGACCACCTCCAACTCGGATGCTAGCAGACCGAGATCTGCCACCGGTAGTGCAGCGAGAAGTCGATTCCCAATTCCGCTGGGATGCGTCACCGTAGCCCACCGCGAACCGCATTTCGAGCGGCATAGGACGGCAAACTCGAACTTTGTTTGAAACGGCGTACACTTCGCGCGGCGAAATCCAATTCAGCGGCGGAAGCTCTCAAGCTCAAAAACAAAACTCCAACACAGGCGGCCGTGAGGCGACGTTTATCTTGCGCCATCATTGAGACTTAGATTCAAGCGCTAGGCGGCACAATTGCAAAATGCGTATGGGTAACACCATAGGGGGTTCCAATTCCGGAGCGCGGCAAACGCTGCGGTGAGAGAGTTGCGCGAACCACGCCTCTCACCGCGATCGGCGCGATCTACACGATGATGAGCACAAGCTACTGGAAGCGGGCGTTTAGGAGCTCCGCCACCACATTGGCGGACGCTTGCTGTATCGGCCGCATAGCCGCTCGGTGCCACGTCATCGTCTTTCAAACCGATCGCGTCGCAGCCCCGGAGCTTGCTGTCGATCGCGACCTTGGTCCGGATTGACCAAACGTGCTTCGGGCGGAGTGGCGGCTTCGCACCAACGATCGTCCCCTCGTTCCACGGGACGCGCTGTTGGACGCTCTCGGCAGTGCTTGAGACCTCGGTCTGGATGCCTTCGAATCTACGTCGGCTTCCGGAGTATTGGAGGCGTACTTAGGTCCAATTCGGTGGATTCGAGGTCGCGTCCGCCCCAAGATGGACATCGCGTCGCGGCCGGTGCCTCAGTGACAATGGCTGCTCCGGGCTCGGTCAACAGGAACAGCTGTTGGCGCTCTCTCGGTGCTCAGTTCGTTACGATCGCCTGTGACGGCTACAGCCTATGTGGCCGGCAGTGCGTTGCGGATACCCTCCTCAAAATTGAAGTATGCTTTTGAGCAAAGCGCCGCGGTTAAACACGTTCTGCGACTTCACCTCGGCACACAGCTCTTGCAGCTCCAGAACGTGGCGGCCTGCAACGCAGTGCATCCGGTCCAATGCCGGATGGCACGGTGGTTGTTCGAACTGCACGATCGGGTTGCGGGCGACGTAATTCAGCTGACGCAGGAGGCGCTTGCACAGCTGTTGGGGGTGCGACGAACCACCGTCACACTAACAATGAACAAGCTTCGCGGAGCTGGCTGCATCAAATCCGATCGCGAGGCCGAATTGATCGCATGTGCAGTCAGGAGCTGTCATGCGAAGCTGGCGCAAACGTAGCGCATCCCACCGCAGCTGGCGCCGGGCTCCTTTGCAATGCTTATGCTGAGGAAGGAACTTCCCACCCCTTGCGATATCCCTGTTATGCACCGTCAGTCCCCGACATACCTTCGTCTGTGTTGACAATCTCAAAAAAAGTTTGAGGGAGAGTCATAAACCGAACCGACATTCCCGCTTCCCGCAGTACAAAGTCATACCGGGTCGGGGCTAGATCAAGGCTCATCCAAAAATCTGATCGAACACAGAGCGTGAGCTCTCGTGACGCAGGCGAGCGTTGCGAGGAATGCTTTCGCTTGAGAAAGGGAATGTTGCGTGACTGAAAGCCAAATGAAATTGCCGCCGAACGGAACGAGCGTTTTCGCGATGCCATGGTTGGATTTCTCGAAGGCCATGTTGCCCGGCGTGGGGCGCGAGCTTGCCGAGCAGGGCCTCGCCCGCGCACGGGAAGGGTGCGAGAAGATCAAGGCGGCATCGGAAGAGATGACGCAGGCGCTGCGTGAGACCTATTCGAGCAATGCGAGATGCACGACCGACTACGGGCTCAAGGTGTTCGAAATCTCAAACGCCAATGCCGCTTCTGCGCTCGATTTCTTCGTTCATCTGTTCGGCAGCAAGTCCGCCACAGACGCCTATACATTGTCGGCGGCGCAAGCCCGCAAGGCGTTCGACACCGCCTCTGACCAGAACAGGGAATTGTGGGCGCTTGCCCAGAAGCTCGCGACGGAAACGGGTGAGCCGATCAGGAAGCACTTCACCAGGGTCCTCCACCCAGGCGGCTAAAAGCGCGTTCAATTTCACATTCGGATTCGTTTAAAGGGGAGATCCGGCTGGTTGGAACTCGCCCAACTGAGCGAGCACGCTCCACTGCCCCATGCTCGACCAACAAGGTGCGCGATGCCTCTCAGGCCGCGCTCCAACGACAGGCGCATTCCAACCGGCCGGTGTTTTTCTGCAAACCACAACAAAGAGAAATCGCAAGGGAGGCAACATGGGAATGGTCATGGTCAAATGTCCACAAACCGGACACGCGATTCCCACCGGCATCACGACTGATAGCGAGAGCTTTGGACGCCGCGCGGTGTTTTTCTCGCGCACCCGTTGTCCGATCTGCCGCACCGATCACGCCTGGTTCGCGCGGGAAGCCTGGGTCGACGAGCCGCGCATCCGCACCGCGAGCTGACGTCTGGCACCGGTCATGACGCGGCGGTGCGGATGATCGACACCTGCGCGCAACCTGATCGAACGGTCCTTCAACAAGATCAGGCAATGTCGTGGTGTCGCGACCCGATTTGACAAGCTTGCAACCGACTATGTGGGCGTTCGTCAAACTTGCATCAATGCGAATTTGGCTGCGACAGGCGCCCAAACATTCCAACGCGAACGGCCCCGGGCATCCCCGGGGCTGGACCGAGACGCACCGAGACCGCCCGACGCGCCGACTCAAGGCCGGACGCCAGTCGATATCGGGCCCAGGATTCAAGCGCGGGATCTCAAATGATGCAGAGTCTTGGATTTTAGTTCGCAGGCGCCCCTCATTGAAAGGCATCGCGTCAAAGGCGACATGACGCATGAGTTTGTGCTGGCGGACCACAGCTCAGGGTCTTGATCTTTCCAGCAGCGTTAAATGCCAGGACCGCGTTCACTACATTTTCCCCGCTGACGTACGAGATCACTGTCCCACCGTGCGAAGGCTGAAGATCGTCCAGCTCGGCAGCGGGGTATTTCCGCATACGAGCAGCCCAGTATGCTCGGAGGCCTTCTCTGCCGGTGATAGTCAGTTCGTCACAACCGCAGTAGACCACTGCATCTTCGGCGTACATTTCGAGTATCGCTTCGATATCGCCGGCACGGTAGGCATCGAGCCAGTCGACGGCAGTGGCCATCGGGTCAAAGGACATACAAGCACCTCCCACCGCCCAAGAATCCGAGATTTGGCCGGGGTAACCAGCTAAGTCTCTTCCAATCGATTCTTGAATTCTGATGTTCTCGCTGGGCTAGGGCTATATGCCGAAGGTCATAAGGCGGTTACTTGCCCGCCGGCCTCTGATGCCAGCATGTCGGTCCGATCCCACGCTGTCCGCTTATCCGGTCAGACCGGAAGTCATCAGCAATCTACGCTGTGCCACCAGGACATTATTTCTTGATGGGCGACAATCGTGACAATTCGACTGACAGCCGTGTGATGTCCGCGGTGGGTTACGTGCCATTCGAGAATATCATTGGCCGAGCGCAGATGATCTTCTTCTCGATCAGCGAGGGCGAGCATGCCTGGATGTTTTGGCGTTGGTCTTTTGCGGTGCGCTGGAATCGAATTTTTCATCTGGTAAGGTGAGAGTCGGTTCCGCGAATTCAGGAGAGCAATTTGCCTCTGGATCGACGCAAATCTGTTGCCGGTGCCGAGCCCGCTTTGGGTACGCGCAGGTGATCGACCCTCGCGCTACTTGTTTGTGGTGTGGGTAGAGCCGGACAATCGAGCTCCAAGGCCGCCTGTTGTTAGCCATTGGCCGACTTCTTCCATAACGTCTCATGTCCGAATGACATCAGGTGCTGGTGAGAAAGCCGAGGCCCCCGTCGCTGCAAGCTCACGGTCCGTTTGTGAGCCGAAGCAGACGAACTTGGGAAGGGTGCACGACGGTCGAACCCATCGAGCCGAGCTAGACACTGACGGAAGCGCAACGACGTTCGCGGTGATTCCTAGCCAGTATTTCTGACCGCATCAGCCAGCATGTCGTAAAGCTGCTGCCTGCTGAACTCCTTGGGCTGCTGCCTCGCCGATGTGTTTCGCGACACCTTCTTTGCGACTGGATGGGCGCAAGCTGCCGACGACGGCGGCCGCAGCTTCGGGGGCGGTCGTATCTTGGGCCTTGCCGTAGGCGGCTTGTGGCCGCGCTTCAGGCCCTGACGGCTTAGCATGCCGCAGACAGCGTTACGACTGCATCCGAGACGACGCGCTATCTGCGCCGCGCTCTGTCCTGCGGACCAGAGCGTAGTGAGGAGGCCTACGTCTTTCGCATCCCAGCCCATGGGAGATATTATAGCGCAGACTGCTCACCACGGACTAGTCTAATCGTCGTCCGGCTCGCGCACGACCGCCGGTTCGTCAGCGTCGTCTTCCCCTTCACCATTTTCGTCCTCCTCATCTTCTTCCTCGCCCTCTTCATCAGGATCTCTTGGCGGCATCGCAGTGCCCACAAGCATGAGCGGCGACCAGAAGATCGCTGTGATGGAAAATGTTTGGATGGTGTGTTGCTTCATGGCGTTGCTGCTCCTCGAAAAGCACCTGCGATCCAATTCCTGACCGGCGGCACGCGTAGATCCAGGGCGCGATCATCGCAAATGCGAGGGTGACATCAGGTCGACTACACGAGCAATGGCAGCACCCGCCACGCAACTGGCGACGCTACTTTATGCCCGTAGACCATTCCACTCTATGTCCACCAAAACCTCACCGCTGGTGACTTCGGGAACCCCAAGATCGAGGTCATGTAGGCCCGCCTGAACAAACGCCATTATCTTGGCGTTCGCTGCGTTGGCGCTTTCGCGGTCATCTCACGGCCATACCGACACCGTCGCCCGCATCCAGCACATGGTAAGATCTAAATCCGTGCGATTGCCTTGGGATCACCGACGCCGCTCTCGGCGCGACGAGCGGCGTCCGCTACTGAACGGACCTTCGTGTACGTGCGAATGACCATGTACATGGGACCACCACGCGCCATACGCTACCTCGCATCAGATCATATCGGTCCCAGCCGGACTAGTGCCGACTTCCTGGATGTGGCAACAGCCTCTGATTGGCGGACTGCGCAACGCGCTTTTCCAATGAGCCATCCTCGCCCGCAAAGGGGCGAGGTGCTGAGGCTTAGGAGCCCTCGAACTTGAACGATACGTTGAGCTTGGCGCGATAGAGCTCGACTTTTCCCTTGTCATCTAGTTGCATATCGAGCTTGACGACCTCTGCGATGCGAAGATCTCGGAGAGATTTAGCGGCTTGCTCGACCGCATTGGCGGCCGCCCTCTCCCAGGAGTCTTTGCTGGTGCCGATCAGTTCAATGACCTTGTAGACGCTCTCGGGCATGTCGTCCTCCTATTCGGTAGGGGCCTGAAATCTAGCATCTGAATCTCGATGCTGATACGTGGCCGGGGATGCCGCGGAAAGGGTCCGATTGGCTGTCACTTTCCTGTTTGACCCTAAGAGGAACTCGGGCGCCCCGTCGACGTGGCTGTAACGTCAGCGCTTCTCGCCCGCAGCGACGAAGTGATCGAGTGAGGACGGCTCACCTCCGCTGATGGCCAGTTCGAGACTTGCCGGTCCGATCCGACGCTGTCCGCTTATCCGGTCAGACCGGAAGTCATCAGCTCAGGGGCAAACCGACGCGATTGACCCGAAGCGGCCATTCGGACCCTAGCCGAAGGGCCGTTTCGTATGATTGAATAGGCAGGATCGTCCGAACGCGAAGGCAAAGTCCTATGGACAAGCTCAGCTTTCAAAATCCCCTTTTTCAAACCTATGCAATCGCTGCCTGTATAATGATTCTCAAAGCAGTCATGATGTCGTGGTTGACGGTTGCTCGGATGATGCAGGTAAACGGCGGGTTTCGCTCGCCGGAGGACGTTAAGAAGACGATCCTCAACCCCAATCCAAATGCTGAACAATTGGCGCCCAATGAATATGTAGATCGCATCCGGCGAATTCAGCTGAACGATCTTGAAAACTTGCCGTTCTTCTTGGTTGCTGGATTTCTCTTCATTTTGACCGAGCCATCCATAACGCTCGCTCAATGGCTGCTATATGGCTACGTCACTTCGCGGCTGTTGCATTTTGCCGCCTATTTCACAGCTAGGACCCACGATACGCGCGCAACGCTCTGGACCTTAGGTTCTCTGATTTTGATCTATATGAGCTGCTGGACCCTATTTGTTGCAATCCGTCAGTGACTATGTCGCCTTTTGGCCCTCAGGTCCGCCCAGCGATGCATGGCGGACAAGATCTGCTCAGGTTGAGTTCTTCGCATTTTGACCCGAAGCGGACATGCCAAACGTCAAAGGACAACGGCGCATCGTAGGCCAAACCAACCCGTCCCTGCAGTTTGCCAGGCTACTCCGGCAATCCGGCGTCCCGCAGCGCGCCGCCAAGAGCCTCCGCAAGCGCCGGCGCACAGTTTACGCCGGCAAACTGACTGCTGTAGCGAAAGGCCGGCTGAAGCTCGAGCACACGCGCGGCGGCCGCCCTCGCTTCGTCCAACCGGCCAAGTTTGGCCAACGCGGCGGCCAATTGCACATAAGTGATGCTGTGTGCCGGGTTGGCTTGAACGGATTTGTAGGCCGCACGACAAGCTTCGTCGTAATGTCCGCGCAGCAAATGGCTCATTGCTTGCGCGTCAAACGCCGCCCAAGCCCACGGATCAAACGGGCTCAGCCGCATACCCTGTTCGCTCCATTCTATCGCGCGCTCGGCTTCGCCGCCCCATCCCAGAATTACGCTGCCGAGAATGTAAGTCAGCGCCGATGACGGGCTGATGGCGAGGGCAGCTTCCAAGGCTGTAAACGCGGCGGGGCGATCGTGCGCGTCCATGCCGATGGAAAATCCGGCCCATGTCAGAGCGAGCGCATCGTCTTGTCCATGGACAATGGCCGATCGGGCGTGGCGGATCGAAGCGGCACGGTTAACCTCCTGCAAGCCGGCGCGAAGGAACAGACAATGGTGACACATCGCGGCATTGCCGTGCGCCAGTGCATAAGCCGGCTCGAGTGCGATCGCACGCTCAAGAAGCGTAAGCGCTCTTGTCACTTGCTCCGGCATACCTGAATCGACGTCAGGCTGGGCCCGCAGCACGAGATCGTAGGCATCAAGACTGTCAGGTCGTTTCCGCCTGACACGTTCGATTTCGGCTTTCCGCACGCTCGGCGCAATCGCGCCCACCGCCGACACCGCGATCTCGTCCTGGATTGCGAAAATATTGTCGGAGCTGCGGTCGTAGCGCTCGGCCCAGACGTGGGCGCCGGTCGACGCGTCGATCATTTGGCCGGTCACGCGCACGCTACCGCCGGCCTTGCGCACGCTGCCTTCGAGCACATAGCGCACGCCAAGCTCGCGGCCGACCTGCTTCACGTCCACGGCACGACCCTTGTAGGTGAAGGTCGAGTTTCGCGCGATAACGAAAAGCCAGTTGATGCGTGCGAGACCGGTGATGATATCGTCGACCATCCCATCGGCGAAGTACTCCTGCTCCGGATCGCCGCTCAGGTTCGAGAACGGCAGAACCGCGACAGACGGTCTGTCAGGCAAAGTCGGTGCCGACGCGGCGCGGTCGGCAGCCGACGCATCGGGAACGTTGGTGACCACGGCCGGTCCGACATACCGATAGCCGCGCCGCGGCAGCGTTTCGATCCAGCTCGCAGCATCCGCCGCCTCCGCCAGCACCCGGCGCAAGGCCGCGATCTGAACCGTGAGATTGTTATCGGCAACCGCCAATCCGCCCCAGCCGGCCGCGACCAGGGCGTCCTTGGAGACCGGTACGCCCGCGCTTTCGAGCAGCCGGCACAGCAGCGCGACGGCGCGCTGCCCAAGCATGGTCGGCTCGGCCCCTCGGTACAGAATGCCCGCCTCGGGGTCGAGGCGGAACGGGCCGAACTGGTAGAGGTCGCCCCTAACTGTCATTCGACGCTTTTAGCAGATTTTTGGGAACGGATTCACGACTTCCCGGCGCGGACGGCCGATGTTGCACAAGTGCTTGCAGAAATTAGCATTTGATCAATGGAGGACCGCATGTGCGCCGATGCCGTCATTCGCATGCCCGATGAGACGAACGGGGTCATCCTGCGTGGTCATCCCATGGTGTTCCTCGTCACCGGCGAAAATACCAAGCACACGAGCATGTTCGACTGGACGATCCCGGCGGGGTTCGCCACCGGGAGGCATGTTCACCGGGTGCAGGAGGAGACCTTCTACCTGCTCGACGGCGAGTGTGAATGGCATGTCGGCGACAGGACGATCCGCGCAACGCCCGGCACCTATCTGTTCATCCCGCCGGGGGTGCCCCACAACATCACGAATGTCAGTGAGCAGCCGGCTCGCGTACTGATGACCGTCTCTCCGCCCGGCCACGAGCATTATTTCGAAGAGCTCGCGAAACTCGCGGCGCAGGGAGCCCCGGATCCAAAGTCGCTCGCCGATCTGCGAAACCGCTACGACACCGATCAGCTGTCGGCTTTGACCACACGCGCGTAAGCCTCGTCCCGGCGTTCGATGGCAGCTTCTGGCCCATCGCGACCGCCTGAGCCTTGCCCGGCCATTTCCGAAGTTGAGGGTAGACCGGACCTGACTGCCAACGGCTGAAATCGGCGCCGTTGACCCAAACCGGACTATTCCGGCTGATGTTGCAGATGCTATGGATGTGAAATGTCGCTGCTTTTGTGCGCGCTTGCCATCGTACTCCTCGGCATTGCCAGATGGGGTTTGATGCCGTGATGGCAGGGCTGGCTAAGTCGTATCCTCAGGAGCCGTTGGACACCTTGTCTCGCAGATTTGAGGTCAATGAATTCATCTGGGGTCCCCGTGCGCCGTCGCGATTGCGGAAGCAATATATCGCTACACAAGCTTGCGCGGTCCCGGCGTTCCTCTGCCTGGCGGCGTTGGTATGGATCAATGAGCCACGTCCCGATGTCCGCACATTGGGGGCTATTGCCTTTTGCGCCGTTTCAATTCTCGCAGCCGCTCTTCTGGCTTGGAAGGCCCTTCGACGAGCGGGATGACACGTTCAGGAAAGCGGCAAGGCTGCTTTTGGCCCTTTGCCGATTAGCAGACGCGTGCTGGCGATGTCCGGTTTTGAGGCAGGACGGTCGCGACCTCTGTCGCGAGCTACGAATTATGACTGCACGCCCGGGCGCAACCGGCTTTGCCTGAATGCCCGGCCGGGTCGGCGAAGCCGTGACACCTCACGCGTAGGCCGCCCAACCTCGGAAAGTGAAGCCGGTGTAGAACAGCGTCGGCTCGGAGAAACCGGCCTCGCGCAGGATCGCCTCGTCCTGTGCGGGTGTGAGGATTTCCAGATGATTGGTGACGGCGTTCCGCGCGGCCGCGGCCTGCTCGGGCTCGACGCCGGAGGCGGCCAGGAATGCGGAGTACCGCGAAAGCCATAGCGGGCGCTCCTCATTGCCCTCGGGCGCGCTCAAATGGGCGACCACGAAAGCTGCGCGCGGCTTCAGCCGTCGGCGGACCTCCGAGGCGATGCGGCGTCGCTCCTCGACATCGACGAAGTGCAATGTCAACAGGCAGCTGGCGCCGTCGAACGGTCCCTCCGGTGCATCGTCGATGTAGCCCCGATGAAGACGTGCGCGCGATGCGAGCGGGCCCAGGGTTTGCCCGGCCAGCGCCAGCATCGCCGCGGAGGGGTCCACGCCATCGAAGCTCCAGCGCGGCTGCGCTTGTGCAAACGTCTTCAACTCAAGGCCGCCGCCGGCGCCGAGGACGAGGATCCGCGCATCCTCACGCGCGCGCTCGGCCAGCAGGATCGCCGCCATCGACAGCATGGCATTGTAGCCGGGCACGAAGCGCGGCGGTCCTTCCGTATATCTCGCCACGGCCTGAGGATCGGAGAACATGGCTTGAATGTCGGTCATGATGTCGTCCTTGCTGAATGGGCCAATCACGCACCATGTGCGCGCATGCCCTGATGCTTGCGGGACCCGAGGCGCTTGCGGAAATCGTCGCTCAGCATCGCCAGCGTCACCTCGCCGAGCCGCGACAGCAGCAGCGCCTCCGCATCGCTAAAGGCCTGATCGAGCGCGGCATTGACGGCCTGCTCGACGAGACAGCCGGGCGCCTCGGTCCGATTGCCCATGGCCAGCAGCGCCGGGCTGCCAAGCGCGGTGTAGACGTCGCGCAGCGTCACCTTCGAGAGGTCGTAGGCCAGCGTCCAGCCGCCGCCATGCCCCTTCTCGGAGCGAACGTAACCGAGTTCCCGCAGGCCCGCCATGATGCGCCGGATCACCACCGGGTTGGTGTCCATCGCCTTCGCGAGGGTCTCGGATGTGAACGGGCCGGGCTGTTGCGCCATGTGCAGCAGCACGTGCAGCACGCCGGATAATCGGGAGTCGCGTCTCATGTAACTTGGTATGTTACGTATCGGTGTCGAAGTCAACGGTCGACCTTGCCGCACCGGTGCAACCCGCGGCGAGGCCGTACGGCAGGGCGAAGTCTTGGATTGTCGGGACAGAGGCTGCCGGGAAATGCAGCAGGCGTTGCGTGACGCGTCGCAAAGTGGACGCGCTCAGGACTTGTCCGATGATGCCACCATGCGCCTGTGTTGCCCGACGGTGCAACGCCTTCCGCCCGACGGGTCTACATCTGCGCAATCCGCCTAAGCCATTGATCCCGCTCGTGCCGGCTACTGTGCATGGGGTTGTTTTCGACTTTTTGTCTTGGCGGGCGCAAAAGGCGGAGGTCACCATGCTGATTTGTCACGGTGACGCCACCGCGCGCGAGCGCAACAATCGGCCAGGGCAACGTGTGGACTTTTCGTCCTGACCTCGCGCGGCGCCCGTTTTCATCCATCCATTTTGTCGGAGGCGCATCATGCAGGTTTACAATGTGGTCAAGTTCAAGGTGAAGCCGGGTGAGGAAGCCGCCTTCCTCGACGCGCATCGGAACGGCAAGGCCAAATGGCCGGGCCTGGAGCACGGCGTCATCATCAAGACCGGTGAGCAGACCTTCTGCCTCATCGGCACCTGGTCCAGTCAGGATGCGATGGTCGCGGCGCGAGCGGCGATGATCAAGACTCTCGACAGCTTCAGGTCCGTGCTCGAGGACCAGGGCAACAGCCGCGGCGTGACGGATGCCGTTTCGGGCGAGGTGGTGCTCGCGCTTTAGAACGAGCCGCGCCCGCTACTTCATCACCCGCAAGCCCTTGGTCGTGAAGCGCTGGGTCTTCTCGCCCGGACGGACCGGCCGCCGTGTGCCGGCGGCCTTGCCGGTGCCGGGCGGCTGGTGCGCGGGCACG
>NZ_JALBHA010000849.1:0-1531 GCF_023006445.1 Bradyrhizobium sp. SHOUNA76 | reverse complement strand
AAGGCCGTCGGCAACGCGCCGGGCCAAGCGGCCGCCGATATTCCCTGGCTGAAGCTGGAAGTCACCGCCCGCCGCGGCAACGGCGTCCTTGCGCCCGTCACCACCGTCCAGCGCATCAACACACATGGCGGCAAGCTCGACGGTGCCTGCGAGAAAGCCGGCGAGTTCAAGAGCGCGCCGTACTCGGCCGATTACGTTTTCCTGAAAAAGGGCTGAGACGAAGCGCGCCTATCAGCTCGCTTCGCCCCCACCTTCGCCAGCTCCGCCGCGGCAAGATCGCCGGTGTCGGCCAGCCGCGCCTTGGCGGTGGTGTGGACGTGGTCGGCGAGCGTCGGCATGCGCTCGATCAGGGCGTGAAAATCCTGGGCGTCGAGCACCAGAAGGCGCGTTTTGCGCGTCGCTGTCACCGTGCCGCTGCGTTTTGTTTTGTGCAGCAGCGCGATCTCGCCGAAGAAAGTGCCGTCGCCGAGCCGCACATGCTGGCTCGGCAGCGCGATCTCGACCTCGCCGGCGGTGATGAAATACATCGACGAGGCGGCATCGCCACGGCGCACCAGGATCTCGCCCTGTTCGATGGTGCGCGCCCTGAGCAGCCGCATGATGTCGGCGATTTCAGCTGCCGCCAGATGCGAGAACAGCGGCACCCGCGCCAGCATGCCCCAGGTCACCACGAAGTCGCGCCGCTTCACTTCCTCCGCGAACGCGGAGGAGATGATCGCGACCGGCAGCGCGATCATGGCAAAGCCCGACACGATGGCGAACACCGAGATGAACTTGCCGAGCGGCGTCACCGGCACGACGTCGCCATAGCCGACGGTGCCGAGCGTCACGATCGCCCACCACATCGCGTCCGGAATGGTGCCGAGCTTGCTGGGCTGCACGTCACGCTCGACGGCGTAGAGCAGCGAGGCAAACGTCAGCACCACACCGAACAGGATGACGATGCAGCCGATCAGCGCCCGCCGCTCGGCATGCACGGCCGCGAGCAGCGAGCGCATCGCCGGCGAGTACCGTATCAGCTTGAAGAACGGCAGCACGCCGAGCGCGGCGAGCGTCGCGTGCCGTCCCGTCGCCAAAACAATCGCGGCGGGCAGGAACGCCATCAGATCGATGATACCGAGCGCGGAGAAGGCATAGGACAGCCGGTCAGCGAGAGCCGAGCGCTGGCGCGGCGTGTGGCCCGCAACCGTCCAGAGCCGCGCCGCGTATTCCAGCGCGAACACCAGCACGGACAGGATGGTGATGGCCGCGAACAGCGCGCCGAACTGCGCATCGACCTCCGGCACCGAGGCAAGGATCATCGCGGTCACGTTGAGCACGATGACGCCGATGATGATCTGGATGAAGCGCGATCCGGCCGAATAAGCCAGCGGATCGTGCTCCAGCAAGTCGTAGAGGCGATCCCTCACATTGGGATCGCGAAGCCCACGCCCACGCGCAACGGGGCGCATGATCCCTAAGCGCCTGCCATCGCTTTTTCGATCGCGCTCAGCGCCTCGGTCGCCTTGGCGCCGTCGGGGCCGCCGGCCTG
>NZ_JALBHA010000848.1:0-1538 GCF_023006445.1 Bradyrhizobium sp. SHOUNA76 | reverse complement strand
TGGCCTCCGAGAATGGCGCGGCCCTCGGGCCCGGCCCATCCCTCGTAGCGTTTGGCAAGCGGCGTCGTGAGCGCGCCGGCATCGAGCATGTCGGCCGCGGCGAGGAAGGCGCGCGCGCAGGCATCCATCGAGCCGACATGGGCATGGATCAGGTCGTCCGGATCGATCGACTGGCGGCGGATCTTGGCGTCGAAATTGAGCCCGCCCGTGGTAAAGCCGCCGCGATTCAGGATCTCGTGAAACACCAACGCCAGCTCCGGAACGTTCATCGCGAACTGGTCGGTGTCCCAGCCGAGCAGATCGTCGCCGCGGTTGATGTCGAGCGAGCCGAACACGCCGAGCGCCTCGGCGAGCGCGACCTCGTGATGAAATGAATGGCCGGCGAGGATGGCGTGGTTCTGCTCGATGTTGAGCTTGACGTCCTTCAGGAGGTCGTAGCGTTCGAGGAAGCCGTAGCAGGTGGCGACGTCGAAATCATATTGGTGCTTGGTCGGCTCCTTCGGCTTCGGCTCGATCAGGATCGGGCCCTTGAAGCCTATTCTGTGCTTGTGCTCGACCACGAGCGCGACGAAGCGGCCGAGCTGGTCGAGCTCGCGCTTGAGATCGGTGTTGAGCAGCGTCTCGTAGCCCTCGCGTCCGCCCCACAGCACATAGTTCTGGCCGCCGAGCCGGTGCGTCACCTCCAGGGCGGCACGGACCTGGCCGGCGGCATAGGTGAAGATTTCGGGGTCCGGATTGGTCGCTGCGCCCGCCATGTAGCGGCGGTGCGTGAACAGATTGGCGGTGCCCCAGAGCAGGCGGACCTTCGCGGATGCCATCTTCGCCTCGAACAGATCAGCGATGGCATTGAGATTGGCGACGGACTCGGCGAGCGAGGCGCCTTCCGGCGCGGCATCGACATCGTGGAAGGTGAAATAGGGCACGTCGAGCAAACGGAACAGCTCGAACGCGACGTCGGCCTTGGCCCGCGCCTGCGCCATCGCGTCGCCGCCCTGGTGCCACGGCCTCAGGAACGTCTCGCCGCCGAAGGGATCGCCGCCCGGCCAGCAGAACGAATGCCAATAGCAGACCGCAAAGCGCAGATGATCCTCGAGCCTGCGGCCGTGCACGAGGCGATCCTTGTCGTACCAGCGGAACGCGGGCGCTTGTCCCGCGTCCGTGCCGGCGAAGGCGACAGGTGCACTCGCATCGAAGAATTCGACTGACGCGTTCACTTAAAGAGTCTCCTTCAATGCGGGATAAAGCGCACGCCATCGCCGATAGGCCTCGTCATAGGCCTCGGCGACGGATGCGCGGGGCATGAAGCTCGCAAGCCGCCGCGGACGAGTGCAGACTTGCGCCGGATTCTCACCTGTCGCCGCGAGCCGGCCCAGCCGTGCAGCGCCGAGGGCCGCACCCACCTCGCCCTCTTCGACGCGGTGGACGGGAATGCCGAGCACATCGGCGCAGATCTGCGCCCACAACGGCGCGCGCGAGCCGCCGCCGACGAGATCGAGCTCGGCAACAGGCCCGCTCGCCCCGCTCAGCGCCGCCAGATT
>NZ_JALBHA010000847.1:0-1539 GCF_023006445.1 Bradyrhizobium sp. SHOUNA76 | reverse complement strand
GACCTCGGTCAGCGCCTTCTCGGCACGTGCATGCGCATCGGCGGAGGCACGTTCGCGGCCGAGGCCCACCTCGACGTTGGCGAGCACCCGCGCCCAGGGCAGGAGCCGCGGCTCCTGGAACATCACGCGGATGTCTTCGGGCTGGATATCCTGGCCGAAGCTGATGCTGCCGGCGTCGATCTTGTCGAGACCGGCGATGAGGCGCAGCAGCGTGCTCTTGCCGCAACCGCTCTTGCCGACGATGGCGACGAACTGGCCGGCGGGAATGTGCAAGTCGATGCCGCGCAGCACCTCGTTGTCGCCGAAGGATTTGCGCAAGCCACGGATGCTGAGCGGCAGCCCGATCGCCTGCGCTTGACGTTCTCCTTGCCGCTCCTCGCGCACCACACGGGCGTGCGGCGCGAAATTGGCGCGGCTGACAAAGTCGGTTTCCGGAAGGGAGCTACGAACGGCTGTCTGCATGTGATTCCCAGTATTTCTGCTCAACGTTTCCAATAGGCGGGGTGCCAGGAGAGCGTGAGACGCTCCAGCACGCGGGAGGCGCTGTCGGCAAGCTTGCCGAGCAGGGCGTAGATCAGGATCGAGAGCACGACGACGTCGATGAGCATGAACTCGCGCGCCTGCATCGCCATGTAGCCGAGGCCTGAGGAGGCCGCGATGGTCTCGGCGACGATCAAAGTCAGCCACATGATGCCGAGTGCGAAGCGGATGCCGACGAAGATCGAGGGCAGCGCGCCCGGGAAGATGACGCGGCGGAACAGTTCGCCATCGGTCATGCCGTAGATGCGGCCCATCTCGATCAGCTGCGGATCGACGGTGCGGATGCCGTGCAGCGTGTTGAGGTAGATCGGGAAGAACACGCCGAGCGCCACCAGAAACAGCTTTGCGCTCTCGTCGATGCCGAACCAGAGGATGACCAGCGGGATCAGCGCCAGGTGCGGCACGTTGCGCACCATTTGCAGCGTGGTGTCGGTGAGTTTTGCCGAGAGCTGCGACAGGCCGTTGGCAAGCCCAAAGGCGAAGCCGATGCTCCCGCCGATCAGGAAACCGATCGAGGCGCGCCAGAACGAGACCCAGATGTTGCGGACGAGTTCGCCGGAGAGCAGCAGCTTCCAGCCTGCGAGCAGGACGTCGCTCGGCGCCGGCAGCACGCGGGTCGGCACGAAGCCGGTGACGCTCGCGACCTGCCAGATCGCGATGATGGCGAGCGGCACGATCCACTGGATCAGGCCGTCGACCCGCGGCAGACGAAAGCTGCGCGGAAGTGAAACGCTGTCGATCAGGCTCATGACTGCGACACCCGGTGCTGCGGACGAAAGTCGCTGCCGACCGTCTCGCCGAAAGGACCGCCGTTGAAATGCAGCCTGGTCACGTTGCTCGGCTGCTCCAGCGCGAGCAGCGGGAACACCAGTTCGGCGAAGCGATAGGCTTCCTCCAGATGCGGGTAGCCCGACATGATGAAGGTATCGATGCCGAGATCCTGATACTCCTTGATGCGGGCCGCGACGGTCGCGGCATCGCCGACCAGCGCGGTGCCGG
>NZ_JALBHA010000846.1:0-1547 GCF_023006445.1 Bradyrhizobium sp. SHOUNA76 | reverse complement strand
CCCGGCGCAGCGCCAGCGGCTCGGTGCCCTCGAGGAGCGCGACCTGATCGGGGTTGTCGCGCACGCCGCGCTTGAGGTCGGCGAGGGCCGGCGCGATCTGGGCGTGGACGGATTCGAATTCGCTGCTGAAGGCCGAGCTGCGGTAAAGTTCAAAGCCGCGCGCGGCACTCTCGGACCGGCGCAGCAGCACGCGCAGATCGGAGATCTTCTTCTGCACCTGGACGGTATGATTGATCCACGCCGCATCGGACCGCGACTTGACGTCGAGGGCGATCGAGGCTGCGGTGATGATCAGGAGGATGGCAAGTCCAGCACCGAGAATGACGCGCTGCGTTGGAATCAAGGGACTTCTTTCTTGTCCTTCGGCTGCGCGCTCTCGCCCGTGAGGCATTCCCGGATCGTGGTCAGCAACGCTTCGGGCGTGAACGGCTTGCGCAGGCAGCGCGTTGCGCCAAGCTCCAGCGCCATGCGGAGGAAATCGGGAGAGGGCGAGGCGGATGAGGCGAAGGCGTAGCCGGACATCGCGATCAGCGGAGTAGCCGGCGCGCGCTCATGAAAGATGCGGATGGACTCGAAGCCGCGCATATGCGGCATGAAGATGTCAACCAGCATCACCTCAAAGGCCTGCGCTTCCAGCGCAGCCAGTCCTGTTTCGCCACCGTCGGCCAGCGTGACGTCGAAGCCCTGACGTTGGAGGAGGACCTCGATGGTCGCGCCGACCATCGGATCGTCATCAACCACGAGAACACGCGGCATGACACTTCCCAGCAATCGAAGTCCCCACGACGGTGATACAGGTGAATCGAGCACCGGGTCAATTTTGGATTGGATCAGGGTAGATATGCACGGTGCGGTGCATAGGATAAAGCGGGTTCCACGGGGCTGAGCCCGCTCAGGCCGTCTGTGCACTGGCGATAACGCGCGCTACCCGAGTTGCGAGAAGGTTCGATGAGGTTGAAGCAAACTCGAAGGGCAAGGCACGGCGAATCCGAACGGCAAGACGTCGTTCAAGACATGGTCGCTGCGTTTTCCAAGCGCTTTGGATAAGTCCGCGCGTCACCATCGCGCTTGAAGGGCGGCGCCGGCCATCACCGGCGCCGCCCTTGCGACGTGTCGCATCGATCGTTCAGGCCGCCTTACGGGCAGGGATGCCGCTGGCCGTCATAACCGAGATAGGTACCCGAAGCGGGGTCATAGGATCTGTAGCGCTGCGCGCAATAGGCTGCATCGCCGCCTCCATCGGGGACCACCGCCACTGACGGCTCATCATAGTAGCTGCCATAGTAGTAGGGATCATCGTAATAGCTGCCGCCGTAATAGGCGTACGAGCCGAGGCCGCCGATCGCCGCCCCCGCCGCGAAGCCGGGCCAGAATCCGCCGCGACGATGATGGTGATGCCAGCCACCGCCGTTCCAGTTGCCGCTGCGGCCTTGCCAGGTCCCGCCGTTGGCTGCTGCCAAGTTGCGGCTGACGCCACCGGTGAAGGACGTGCCGCCGCTCGGACGTACCGCTGGGCCGGCCGCGAAGTTGCCGCCACCTCCGTGGAA
>NZ_JALBHA010000845.1:0-1548 GCF_023006445.1 Bradyrhizobium sp. SHOUNA76 | reverse complement strand
CCAGCATCGACCTGCTCGCGCGCGCGCGGGCCGGCGGCACCCGCCGGATCCTCGGCATCGGAAGCTGCTTCGAATACGGACCGCAGAGCGGCCCGTGTGATGAGCGCACCAGCCTATGCCGTCCCACCACATTGTACGGACAGGCCAAGCTCGCTGCGGCGGAAGCCTATATCGCGGCAGGCGCTGGCTGGGGCCGCGTGTTTGTCCCGTTCGGCCCGCACGAGCCGGAGGCGCGCCTCATCCCCTCGCTGATCCGGAGCCTGCGCGCGGGACGAGAATTCGACTGCTCGCATGGCGGGCAGCTGCGCGATTTCGTCTATGTCGATGACCTCGCGCAGATGATCGCTGCCGTGCTCGGCAGCGAGCTCACCGGCGCGGTCAATCTCGCCAGCGGCGAGCCGCGCAGTCTGCGCAGCGTGGTCGAGCATGTCGCGGGTCTCCTCGAAGCTCGCCACCTGGTCAGGTTCGGCGCCATCGCCGCCACGGGCGTCGATGCCGAGCCGATCATCGCAGCTGACGTCCGCCGCCTTTGTGAGGTGACCGCAGGCGTACCGGTCGTGGGATTCGAAGAGGGCGCCGCACGTGGTCTTGCGTGGTGGATCGATCGTCTGTCGGGGAGGGAATGACGTTGGGGTCCCCTCGCAGAGCGCCGGCGGCACCCGTGGCAATTACGGAGTTGTCTCGCTGCCCGCCTGTGCTAGCAACGTGCCGACCGAAATCTCCTTCACGCCGGCCGGGGCAAGCGATGACCACGTTCAACCGCATCTTCACGACCGAGCGTCTGCTCCAGATCATCCTGATCCTGGCGGCGACCATCGCCATGAAGCTGATGGGCTGAACGCGGGCGGATCATCGTCCGCCGAGCTCGGGCACGTCGGGCAGATAGTTCGACCCCTCCGAGCCCAGAAAATCGAACATCGCCTGCGCCGGCGGCAGCAAGACCTTGTCGCTGCGGCGGATCACGTACCATTGCCGCACGATCGGCAGGCCCGCGACGTCGAGCACGATCAGCCGGCCCTCGGTGAGCTCATGCGCCACCGTGTGGGCCGAGATGAAGGCGATGCCGAGCCCGGCGATGACGGCCTGCTTGATGGTCTCGTTGCTGCTCATCTCCATGCCGATGATCGGCTCGAGATCGGACCTCTGGAACATGCCCTCCATCAGCGTCCGCGTGCCCGAGCCGGGCTCGCGGGTGAGGAAGGTCTCGTGCACGAGATCGGTCAGGTTGAGGCCGGAATCCTTCTCCAGCCAGTGCCCCTTGCGCGCGACGATGATGTGCGGATTGCGCCCGAGCTGGCGGACGTCGACGGTGACGTCGGCCGGTGGCCGACCCATCACCGCGAAATCGAGGTCGTAGCCGTGCATGGCCTCGCGGATCTCTTCGCGATTGCCGATGGTCAGCTTGATCTCGATCTTGGGGTACCGCTTGGAAAACGCCGCGATCGCGTGCGGCACGAAATACTTCGCGGTCGAGACCGCGCCGAGATGCACGCTGCCGCCGGTCCGCCCCGCGAGCAGGTCGAGCGCGCCCTGGCAGTCCATGATGGC
>NZ_JALBHA010000844.1:0-1550 GCF_023006445.1 Bradyrhizobium sp. SHOUNA76 | reverse complement strand
CGTGGCGACTTTCGCCCGCTCCTCCGGATCGATCGGCGCGTTCTGCCCAGCGCCGGTCGCGCCCGTCGGGATCTTGCCCCAAATCGGCGTGTCGATGATGCCGGGATGAACCGAGTTGACGCGGATGCCGTCGCCCGCCGCCGCGCATTCCATCGCGATCGATTTGGCGAACAGCCGCACGCCGCCCTTGGTCGCCGAATAGGCCGACAGCCCAGGCGAGCCGCGCAGGCCCGCCAGCGACGACATCATGACGATCGAGCCGCCGGCATGCTTGCGCATCAGCGGCAGGCAATGCTTGACCGAGAGAAAGACGCCGTCGAGGTTGATCGCGTTCTGCTTGCGCCAATCAGAGAGTGTCATGTCGACGATCGAAGGCACGGCGATGCCGATGCCGGCGTTGGAGACCATGATGTCGAGCCGGCCGTAGCGCTTGGCCACCTCGGTGACGATCTCGATCCAACGCTCCTCGCTGGTGACGTCCTGCTCCAGGAAGATCGCCTTGCCGCCGGCCTTCGTGACGCGCTTGGCGAGCTCGGGGCCGCGCAGGCCGTCGATGTCGGTGATGACGACACTCGCGCCTTCGCGCGCAAACAGCTCGACGATGGCCTCGCCGATGCCCGAGGCGCCGCCCGTCACCAGCGCGACCCTGCCCTCAACCTGCCCTGCCATGTTCACTCCCTTTTTTGTTGTTTGAAGCAGTTGCTATCTAATCACGGATGGCCCCTGGTCCGGTAGCGCGACGTCGATGACGCGGAATTGCACGCGTTCGGTGCCCTGATAGCGATCGACCGAGAGCGAGCCCGCGACATGCAGTTGCTGGCCGCGATTGGCGAGCAGTGCGTTGCCGAGCTTCTGGCCGACCGAGCGGAACGCGATGCCGTTGACGATGGCGCCGTCGCCCGACTTGAAGCGCAGACGCAAATGCGCCTGCCCAACCTCGTCGGCAAAGACGAGCTGATGCGCCGGCAGCGCCAGCACGGCTTCCGGATTGCCGCTGCCGAACGGACCGGCACGGTTCAGCGTCGCCGCAAGCTCGGTCGTCACCGCGCGCGCGGAGACAGCGCCGTCGATATAGAGCTCGTTGACGTGGCGCGCCTCGGCGACGTCCTGCGCCAGCGCGTTCTCCAGATAAGCTCGGAATTCGGCGAGCTTCTCCTTCCGCAACGTCACGCCCGCGGCCATCGCGTGTCCACCGCCCTTGAGCAAGATGCCGTCGGCCACGGCCTGCCGCACCGCTTTGCCGAGATCGACCCCGGCAATCGAACGGCCCGAGCCGGTGCCGATGCCGCCGGGCTCGAGGGCTATGGCGAAAGCCGGCCGTGAGAATTTCTCCTTCAGGCGGGAGGCAACGAGGCCGACGACGCCGGGGTGCCAGCCTTCGGACGCCGTCACGATGACGCCGAGCTTGTCCTCCAGCCCGATCGAGGCCAGCGCCTCGGCTTCGGCCTGGGCTTCCGCGGCCTGCTCGATCACACGTCGCTCACTGTTGAGGCGGTCGAGCTCGGCGGCGATCCGCGCGGCCTCGACGCCGTCGCCTTCCAGCAGCAGCC
>NZ_JALBHA010000843.1:0-1553 GCF_023006445.1 Bradyrhizobium sp. SHOUNA76 | reverse complement strand
CGAGGTGCTCCTGCGCGGCATCGAGAGCGGGGCGATCAAGCGCATCTGGCCGGTCGGCGTGCTGTCGCCGTCGACCTCCGACCGCGGCCAGTTCATCCGCAACGTGCCGGTGCTGGGCGGCATCGACGACGTCGAAGACATCATCGCCGACTTCGCCAAGCGCAACAAACCGATCGCGCGCCTCGTCATGACGCCGTCGGCATTCGAGCCGGAGGCCCATCCGGAATCGATCCTGATGCGGGCGCGCAAGTTAGGGGTGATCGTCAACCGAATGCCCTCGCTCGAGAGTGGCGATACGCCGCGGCTCACCGCCGTTGCGGTCGAGGATCTCCTGCTGCGGCCGAGCGAGACGATCGATTATGCCCGCCTGGAGGCCCTGATCAACGGCAAGGCGGTGATCGTCACCGGCGGCGGCGGCTCGATCGGGTCCGAGATCTGCGAGCGCGTCGTTGCCTTTGGCGCGGCGCGGCTCCTGATCGTGGAAAACTCGGAGCCGGCGCTCTACGCCATCACGGAAGCGCTCGCCGCGCAAGGCGCGACCGCCGAGATCGAAGGGCGGATCGCCGACATTCGCGACCGCGAGCGCATCATGCGCCTGATGGCCGGGTTCAAGCCGGACATCGTGTTCCACGCCGCCGCGCTCAAGCACGTGCCGATCCTCGAACGCGACTGGAGTGAGGGCGTCAAGACCAACATTTTCGGCTCCATCAACGTTGCGGATGCCGCCGTTGCCGCCGGCGCCGAAGCCATGGTGATGATTTCGACCGACAAGGCGATCGAGCCGGTGTCGATGCTCGGCCTGACCAAGCGTTTTGCCGAGATGTACTGCCAGGCGCTGGATCACGACCTCGCAGCCGCGGCGCACGGCGCCAAGCCGCCGATGCGGCTGATCTCGGTCCGGTTCGGCAACGTGCTGGCCTCGAACGGCTCGGTGGTGCCGAAATTCAAGGCGCAGATCGAGGCCGGCGGCCCGGTGACGGTGACGCATCCCGACATGGTCCGCTACTTCATGACCATCCGCGAGGCCTGCGATCTGGTCATCACCGCGGCCACGCATGCGCTCGGAACGCAGCGGCCCGACGTCTCGGTCTACGTGCTCAACATGGGCCAGCCGGTGAAGATCGTCGATCTCGCCGAGCGCATGATCCGCCTCTCCGGATTGCAACCCGGCTACGACATCGAGATCGTGTTCACGGGCATGCGGCCGGGCGAACGTCTCCACGAGATCCTGTTCGCTTCCGAGGAGCCGACCCGCGAGATCGGTGTTGCCGGCATCATGGCCGCGCAGCCGAACGAGCCGCCGATGCAGACGCTGCGCAAATGGACCGCGGCGCTCGAGCAGGCGATCGCGCGCGACGACCGCGCGACAATCAGGACTATCCTCAAGGATGCGGTGCCCGAATTCGGGTCGACCGCGGCCTGACCATGCAGCCCTCCGGCAAGATCGTCGTCGCGAGCCAGCATTATCCGCCGGATACCAGCACGACGGCGGCGATCATGGCCGAGATCGCCTGCCGGCTCGCCGCCGGGCACGAGGTCGTCGTGCTCTCGGG
>NZ_JALBHA010000842.1:0-1554 GCF_023006445.1 Bradyrhizobium sp. SHOUNA76 | reverse complement strand
CGCGGTCGCCGCCGCGATGCTCGCGGCGAACTGGCGGCGCAACTGAGCGCCCACGGCGCCCGCCAGCACGCCGCAGATCAGAATGACGACGCTGCGCACGGCGTGCAAATAGATCAGGGGGTCGCCGGCCTCGTCAGCCGAATTGTAGTACAGCGCGACGGAGAGAAGCCCGGCCGCGGCCACGAAACCCGTGAATGCGGAGAGCCAGAAGTCGAGCCTCAGGGTCGAGAGGATGACGAAAATGAAGTACATCAGCGGCACGGCGAAGCCGAGCGCCTGGGCCGCGCCCATGGTCCGGATCTGCAGAACGAGAATCAGCGTAGGCAGCGACGTCTCGATCAGCGTGCCGATATAGCGCCGGATCACCGGCAGGTCGCGATCGAGGCGGAGATTCTTTCTGATCTGGGTGTGGACCCAGACTTCGAACAGGATGAAGCCGACCAGAAGACCGTAGACCTCGACGATCCCCTCCGTTCCGCGCCAGACCCGGTTCACCACAATGGGGTCGATCAGGTAGATCGCGGTGAGGAACACCATCATGACGCAGCCCGTCATGATCAGCGCCCGCACCCGCAACAGCTCGGTGCGCAGCACTTCCCGCGTCAGCTCGCGCTCGAAATCCTCCGACAGCACGGCATGGTGCCGTGTCTTCCTGCTCGCAAACCTGACCATTCCGCCCCCTTGTCATTCCGTGGCGCGGCGAAGCCGTGAACCCGGAATCTCGAGATTCCGGGTGCGATGCTAGCGCATCGCCCCGGAATGACTGCGAGACAGTTTGCCTCAATCCAGCGTGCGGCGGAAGCGCGTCACGGCGATGGTCATGGCGAGCAGCATCAGGGCTGCCAGCGCCAGCGTGTCGAAACGAAGGTTCTGCATGGTCGCGCCCTTGAGCATGATAGCGCGGACGATGCGCAGATAGTGCGTCAGTGGCAGGCCTTCGCCGAGATATTGGGCCCAGGCCGGCATGCCCGCGAACGGGAACATGAAGCCGGACAGGAGAATGCTCGGCAGAAAGAACATCATCGACATCTGCATGGCCTGGAGCTGGTTCTGCACCACCGTCGAGATGGTGTAGCCGATGGCCAGATTGGTGGTGATGAACAGCGTCGAGAGCAGCGCGAGCAGGAACAGATTGCCGAGCACGGGCACGCCGAACAGGCCGACGCCGATGCCGATGATGAGGAAGGCCTGGAGGAAGCCGACCAGCACGTAAGGCACGATCTTGCCGAACATCACCTCCACCGGCTTGATCGGCATCGACAGCAGACTTTCCATGGTGCCGCGCTCGACCTCGCGCGTGACCGACAGCGCGGTGAAGATCAGCATCGTCATGGTGAGGATGGTGCCAACGAGACCCGGCACGATGTTGAGACTGGAGGCCGCGGCCGGATTGTAGCGGGCATGCGCGCGGATCTCGAACGGCATATCCGGGGGATCGCCGATATAGAGATCGTGCTTGAGCGCGGTCTGCACGACCATGCCGAGGGAGCCGATCGCGGCGCTCGCCGCCACCGGATCGGTCGCATCGGCCGCCACCAGCAGCGCCGGCCTGTC
>NZ_JALBHA010000841.1:0-1557 GCF_023006445.1 Bradyrhizobium sp. SHOUNA76 | reverse complement strand
AACGCGCTGGGCGCGAATGGCCGCGCGCATTCGCATCCCCGCGCCTGCGTCCGCCAGATCAAGCTTGCTGAGCGCGACGATGTCAGCGACGCGGAGCTGCGAGCGCTGGAGCGCGTCGTCCAGCGCTGATGGCGGCGTCGCCGCATCCATCACGCAGAGCACCGTCTCCAGCGGCGCCTCGCGCAGGATCACGGGATCCATCAGGTTGCGGACGATGTCGGCGGGGTCGGCGACTCCGCTGGTCTCGATGACGATGTATTCCGGCTTCGGATCGCGCCGCAGCAGCGTCGAGAGCGTGCGCAGCAGATCGCCTTCCAGCGAGCAGCAGATGCAGCCATTGGCAAGGCTGACCACGCCGTCGCTGGCGCCCGCGATCAGCTCCGCATCGATGTTGATGGCGCCGAAATCGTTGACCACAGCGGCAATGCGCCGTCCCTCCGCGTGCGCCAGCAGATGGTTGACGACCGTGGTCTTGCCCGCCCCCAGAAAGCCCGTGACCAGCAGAATGGGGACCGGCATGGGGTCAGCTCTCGACGACGGGACGGCGCACGGGTTTTCCGGGCCGCGCCGCGACATCGAGAATTCCATCGGTAATCAGCGGCTGGCCGCTGACAACGAGGTGCCGCACGCCTTCCGACGGACGGTTCATCGTCGTGAAGGTGGCGCGGTCCGACAGTTTTTCGTAGTCGAACACAACGATGTCGGCATCGGCGCCCTTGGTGAGCCTGCCCTTGGCGCGCATCGCGGGTGTGCTCTGCGACAGGATTTCCGCGGGGATCAGCGCGCATTTGCGCACGCCTTCCAGCAGCGACACCGCTTTGCGCTCGCGCACCCATTCGCGGATGAATTTCGTGAAGCAGCCGGCCGAGCGCGGATGCGAGGTGGCATCGTCAGGCAGCGGCCAGGCATCGCCGGTGTAGGTCTTGCCGTCAGACGTCGTCCACGGCATCGCGTCCGAGGCGATGGCGCCGCCGGGATAGAGCACCGACATGTCGAGCAGGTCGCGGTGATGCGCATTGTTCTCGGTGTCGAGGATGTGCCAGAGCACCAGCGAGGACGGCTCTTCGGCCTGTGCCTTCAACAGCTCCTCGCGGTCGTGGAAGCGATAGCCGTCGGTCACGCGCTGCACGGAATCATAGCCGGTGCCGTTGCGCTCGACGAATTGGGGATCGCTGAAGAAGGCGGCGGCGAGCACGGTGGAGCCGGTGCCGTAGGGATAGGCCTCGACGGTGATCGGCAGGCCCTGCGCCTGCGCCTTCGCGATCAGCACGCGGCAACGCTCGACGTCGGTCTTGCTCGACGAGTTGAAATGGCAGATGTGCATGTGCGCGCCGGTGGCGCCGGCATAGCCGATCAGGCGGATATAGGCTTCCACCGCGCTTTCGGGGTCGATGCGCGACATGAAGGCGACGTGGGTGAAGGTCGGCACGTCCTTGACCGCGGCGAGCTGGCAGACCGCGGTCAGCTCCTGCACGCCGGCGCCCGGCGCGTAGGCGTTCAAAATGCCGATGCCGATGCCGCCTTCGTCGAGGCCGCGCGCAAGACGCTCGAGAATGC
>NZ_JALBHA010000840.1:0-1559 GCF_023006445.1 Bradyrhizobium sp. SHOUNA76 | reverse complement strand
ACGATGCCGCGCCACAGCACGCCGAGCGCAGGCGCGCTGACGATGCCCAGCAGCGGCACGCCCGATGTCACCAGGGCGAGGTTGACGGTGAACTCGTCGCGACCGGCGACGAACTCCTTGGTGCCGTCGAGTGGATCGATCAGGAAGAAGCTGCCCTCGAATGGCGGCGAGGCGAGGTGGGTCCGCTCTTCCGAGAGCGTCGGGACGTCGCCTGCGAGCTGGGCCAGGCCCTCCGCGATGATGTGGTCGGCGGCAAGATCCGCCTCGGTCACCGGCGAGCCGTCCTGCTTGCCGTCGACCCGCATCGCCGCGCGGTTGACCCTGAGAATCGCCTCGCCCGCCTTCACCACCAGCGCCGTCAGTGGCTCCATCAGGCCGGATGCGGCCGCGCCGTCGATGATCCGCTTCACCTGGATGCCTCAATCATCGGCAATTCGTTCCTCTCGACTGATTCGCCCGTGCTTATGACCGCCTCGGCGTGATCGCAAGCTAGCTGCCGCGGGCTGGCGAATGTTAGAACCCGCAGCATCCGTCAAGCATGCGTGATTCGCGGCGTCCAGCGCCGTGCAATTCCAGGAACCCTCCAGGACCCCTTTATATGTCTGACGCCTCGTCGCCCGCGACCGCTACTGCTCCCGATATGCTCGAACTCGCAGCGCTGCTGTGCTCTCGGGTCTGCCACGATCTCATCAGCCCTGTCGGCGCCATCGTCAACGGGCTCGAGGTGCTCGACGACGATCCCAAGCCCGAAGACCGCGAGTTCGCGCTCGACCTGATTCGCAAGAGCGCCAAGACCGCCTCCGCCCGGCTCCAGTTCTGCCGTCTTGCCTTCGGGGCGGCCGGCTCCTCCGGCGCGCAGATCGATCTCGGCGATGCCCAGACCATGGCGCGCGGCCACATCGAGGACGGCAAGTGCTCGATCACCTGGAATCTGCCGCGGATTCTGATGCCGAAGAACCGCGTCAAGCTGCTGCTCAACATGCTGGTCGTCGCCCAGCATACGATCCCGCGCGGCGGTATGCTGACGATCGACCCGATCGGCGAGGGCGAAACGATGAGCTTTCGCATCACTGCGACCGGCCATAACGCGCGCCTGCCGCAGAACATCTCCGAACTCCTGAGCGGCGAGCGCGGCCCTGCCGCGGACGCTCACGCGATCCAGCCTTATTACACGCGGCTGTTGGCAGAGGCCTGCGGTCTTACCGTCAAGCTTGCGCCAGAAGGCGAAGCCATCACCGTTACCGCTTCGTAAACGCGCGCCGCGCTCGGCCTCTTAATCGAATCTTTACGAGGCGCTTCGGCTTGTCCGGAGCGCCTTATCTCTTTGTTGGTTCCGTTCTTTTGCACATACTCAACCAATATTAAACGCTTTGCGGTGAAGCTGGCCCCCATTCCGAAATGGCGCATCACACCTCGTGCGCGCCCTTCCTGTATGAAGGCCTGTTTTAATGGATGATCTGTTGCGGGAGTTTCTGACGGAGACCAGCGAGAGCCTGGACACCGTGGACAATCAGCTGGTGAAGTTCGAGCAGGAGCCGAACAACGCCAAGATCCTGGAT
>NZ_JALBHA010000083.1:0-17137 GCF_023006445.1 Bradyrhizobium sp. SHOUNA76 | reverse complement strand
AGGGCGTCAGGCCCGGCCCGCCGTCTCGGCGTTTCGCGCGAAAGCGCAAGACGCCGGCGGCGGGACGGTGCGTTCGTCGCAGGGCGACGGACGCGAATTCCCTTTGCGCAACCCAGGGGCTAGAACGTCTGCCGAGTCTGATCGAGCGGAGAGCGTGACCTGTGGGGCGATTGGCGAAACGTACGGTGCGCCTGGCATTGATCCTGGCCTTGCCGCTGGCGCTTGCGGCCTGTTTCGGCAGCGATGGTGACCGTCCAACCATCATCGGTGGCACGCAGGCCGGAGGGCCGCAGCCGTTTCCCGACAATTTCCGCAGCGACACGCTGGCCCTGATGCGCACTTATCTGAACAACCCCGTCGGCGTGCGCGAGGCCAGCATGGCCGACCCGGTCCAGCGCGAGGTCGGCGGCCGGCAGTTCTATGTAAGCTGCCTGCATTTCACCCCGCGCGAGAGCGATGGCAGCTACAAGGCCATGCGGGAGCGCGCGGTGATCTTCGTCAACGGGCGGGCGGACCGCGTCTTCGACCGGACCAGCGAGCTCTGTGCCGGCGCGGTTTACGCTCCCTTTCCGGAACTGGAAAAGATGGCGCGGTAGCACAAGGCTCGTCTTCATCGCCTGGTGTTAGAACGCGATTGCCGGAGCCGCTGGATCACATTTCGGCGAGCTTTGAACGGGATGGTTTCGGGTTGCGACAAATCGTTACGGCAGGCCTTGCGCGCGCGACAGAAACAGTCGGCGCAGGGCGGCGGGACGGAACAAAATCGCATTGTTGCCACCCCGTCACAGTAGCGAACGATCAACGTTCCGGCATCGCCGCGAAGCAACCCAATTCACGCCACGTTGTTTCCTGAGTGTCGTAGATGAAAGAACGGGGATGACCATGAAATCGATTTTGCTGGGCGCAGTCGCTCTGCTCGCGCTGGCCGGATCGGCCGCAGCAGCCGACATGCAGCCGCGCCCTTATACCAAGGCGCCGGCCTATACGCCGCCGCAGGTGATTTACAATTGGACCGGCTTCTACATCGGCGGCCATGTCGGCGGCGCGTTTGCCGGCGACAGCAGCTTCCAGTCCAGCGACGCCCGCTTCCTGGGCGGCGTGCAGGGTGGCTTCGACTACCAGTTCGCGCCCAACTGGGTGGTGGGTATCGAGGCCCAGTATTCCTGGCTGCCGACCAACAACAACGGTGCCACGTTCCCGCTGGGCACGCAGGTGACCTCCAACACCGACCAGCTCGGGTCGGTGACTGGCCGCATCGGCTACACCTGGGGTCCGACGCTGCTCTACGCCAAGGGCGGTTACGCCTGGCGCAATGGCGGCCTGGGCGTCAACGTCGCGGGCGTGCCGCAGACCTTCACCGCGACCGGCAACAGCAAGGACGGCTACACCGTCGGCGCCGGCCTCGAATACATGTTCGCACCGAACTGGTCGGCCAAGGCCGAGTACCAGTACTATAATTTCGGCAGCACCACCTTCACCTCCGGTCCGGCCGACATTGTAGGCGTTCGTGGCCGGGAGGACGAGCATACCGTCAAGGCCGGTGTGAACTACCGCTTCGGCTGGGGCGGTCCGGCAGCCTCGCGCTACTGACCGTCTCCCGCGAGATCACGTTCTGACAAAGGCCGGCTCTGCCGGCCTTTCGTTTGCCCGCCGGCCCCCTTCGCCCGCCCTCTGTGTTTGCAATGTGTGAACCATCTGGCGCGTCATTTGCAGGCAAACATTCCGGCGCGCGCCTTCTCACGCCCGTCATGGGATCGGGGTAAAGCAAAAATAATTTTTGCCGCTTACGGAACTCGCGCTCCGGAAAGCGTTATATGAGAATTACCGGGCTGGTGGGACGACGGACATGCGTATCTTGGTGTCGGCAGTGGCGCTCTCGTGCTTGGTCTGCCTGCCGTGCTCTGCACAGACAATCCTCAAATCCGAGCCTTTGATGCTGGCACCTTACGAGGTGGCTTTCGTCAAGGACGTGTCCTGTCCGTCGGGCAAGGTGCTGAAGGTCACCGGTGCCATCCGCGGGCTGCATCGCCGCAAGGCCTGTGTGGCGCTGGCCGGTGAGCAGGCTTCGCTGGCAGCCGCAACGCCTTGATCAGGTTGCGGCATCCGCCGCAGAACCTCACGGATTCAGCTCAAGCTCCATCCTGGACTGGCGCTCGGCCTCGGCCTTGTTCTTGGCGGGGTCCTCGCCCTGGGCGACCCGGCAGGGCTTGATCTCGTACTCATTGTCGAGCACCCGGCGCGGCCCGGGACGGTCCTCGTCGGCGCTGACATCCACGACCAGGCCGCTCAGGTGCGCGAGCTTCCAGACGTCGGATTCGCTCGGATAGGCCTTGCTGATCTGGGCGTCGTTGCAAAACAAGGCGTAGGGCATTCTTCCCGCTCCCGGAAAGCGCGTTAACGACCGCATCTGCCGCCGGGTTCCGGATGGCAGGCGATCACGAAGCCGTGATCGACGCTGCCGGGTGGTTCTGAGTCCTTAACGAGTCCTGAATCGCGAAAAAAAGAATCCCCGGGACTCGTTTGGCGGAATCAGCGGATGTTTTCCGCCATGACGAGCGACCTGAAGACCTCCTGCGGGCACATGCTCCTGCCGCTGACGCTGGCGCTATTCGGCGCCTGCGCGGCCAATCTTTGGCTGGTGTGGTCCTGGCTGTAGGCCTCTGCCGGGAGGCAGGCGCTATTTTTTGGCCAGTGGGCCGGAGGCGTCGTGGATGGCGGCGCGTAATTTGGTCAGGGTTTCGGCACAATATTCCTCGCGCTCGCGCTCGAACCGCTCCTGATGCTTGCGGAAATTGGCGATGCGGGCCTGCATCTCGGTGCGGAAATCGCTGCTCGCCCGCGGCGGCGAAAGCTGGATGGGCTGAGGCTGCGGAGGGGGCTGGGGCGGCTTGATCTCGGCCATGACGGCCTCGACTGCGACGACCTCGACGGTTGCCGCCGGAGACTCCGACGGCGCGTCCGGCCGAAGGACGTCATCCTTCTTGCCGGTCACCGATTGAACAAAGGCCATTGTCTGCGCGATCAGTGCGTCGCGCTCCCTGATCCACTTCATGGTCCACCTCAGCCGTGCCCCATTCCAGCAAAGCGGCTGCGTCGAATCAAGGTCGTTTGCAAGGGATTGCATATTTTTCCCGGTCGCCCGACATTAGGAGGATGGATGCCGAAGACGAACGGGTGGACGAAGCGGAGGGCTTGAGGCTCATCCGCGCGTTCCTGTCGCTGCCGCCCGACAAGCGGGCGGAGGTGATCGCGTTCGTGGAGGAATTGGCGCGTGCCCATGGCCGCCCCGACGAGGGCACGGAGACATCGCCGAGGTGAGCGCTATCGCTGGCGCGGGTTGATGTTGGGCTCGAACGGCGCGCCGACCACCCGAACCGGTGTCTGAGCGGTCGCGTCGATCGCCACCCTCTCGGCAGCCGGCTTCTCCGGGGTAGGCCCAGGAACAGGTTCAAGTACGGGGTCGAACAGCGTCAAGGTGCCGGCCAAGGCGCTACAGCACAGTGTCACCGTCGCCAGCAGAAACATGTTTCGGTTTTCTTCCCGGATGCGCATGGATCGAGAACGACAACGCACGTCCTTGGTTCCGAGCGGTTCTATATTCGGAGCGCCGATGCTGTCTATTGCGCCAGCAGGAATCCCATTGCGATGGCGAACAGCACGGCCGTCATCACGACGGCCGTCACCGCGCCGGCGGCGATCCTGGCTTTCTCTTTGGCCGTGGTGGAGCGCATTGGACGGCATGTTAGCTCATGCTGAGCTCAGGTCCAGCTCGTGACGTCCGCGCCCCGGTCAGGCGGCGAGCCTTGCCTTGAAGAACCGCGTGACGCTGGAGCAGGCGATTTCGGATGTGACGCGCTCGCTGTATAGTCTGCCCGCGCCGGAATATCGACTCGCGTCCCGTCCGATGATCGCCAACCGTCCACCCGTGCTCGCTCACGAGCGTTTCCTCGGCGACCGCGACAATTTCGCGGGCCTCGATCTCGCTGCGCGTTTCGAGCGGATCGAGCGGACCAACCTTTGGGGCGCTGCCAGCTCGGTGTCGGGCCTTGGCTCGGAGGATACTGCCACGGCCGCGATCCGGGAGGCGCTTCCGCCGTTGCTGCAACGGCTCGGCGCGCGCTCGTTGCTCGATGCGCCCTGCGGCGATGCGGGCTGGATCGGACGCATCAAGCTCGATCTCGACTACATCGGCACCGACATTGTGCCGTCGCTGATCGAGGCCAACAACCGGCGTGTGGCGGGCGGCGAATTGGCCGGCCGATTCCTGGTCGCCGATATCACGCGCGATGCGCTGCCGCGGGCCGATCTGATCCTGTGCCGGGACTGCCTGGTGCATCTGAGTTTTCACAACATCGCCCGCGTCATTGCGCGCTTTCGCGAGAGCGGCGCGCAATTCCTGCTCGTCACGACGTTTCCGGAGTGGGAGGACAACCGCGATTGCGAGGATGGTGACTGGCGCGCGCTCGACATGACGAAGGCGCCGTTCAATTGGCCGGCGCCGCGCGCGTTGATCGACGAGCGCTGCGAGGAGGGCGATGGCGGCTGGCGCGACAAGAGCCTCGGGCTGTGGCGGCTGGACGAATTGCCGGATCGCGCCCGCACGACCACGGACGTGTGAGCGCTGCGGGCGCAACGTCCATTGCGTCCGTGATCGCCCCGGCGATAGACTTGTGTCGCGATCCCGTATCGCGGTGACGCGCCGGAGCCCACCATGCGAGCACGTGCTGTCTTCGCCGCGATGTTGGCCTGGTGCAGCGCGCCGGCACTGGCCCAGCAGGACGGCGCCGCGCTCTACACCACGCATTGCGCCCAGTGCCACGATGGCGATGCCCAGAGCCGCGTACCGAGCCGCGGCGCCATGCAGGCGATGTCGTTCGATCATGTGCTGACGGCGCTGACCTCGGGCAGCATGGCGGCGATGGCGAAAGACCGCAGCGACGCGGAACGCCGCGCGATCGCTTCCTTCGTCACCGGCAAGATGGCGACTGGCGGAATTGCACCCGACGCGGACGGCCGCTGCGCGCAGCAGGTGAGCGGCTTTCCGCAGGCCCTCGATGGTCCGCGCTGGAACGGATGGGGCGTTGATGCCGGCAACAGCCGCTTCCAGCCAGCCGACATGGCGGGGCTGACCGCGGAACAGGTGCCGCGCCTGCGGCTGAAATGGGCCTATGCCTTTCCCGGCGCCTCGGTATCCTTTGCGCCGCCTACCATCGTCGGCGGCATGCTGTTCGTCGGTGGCACCGATCGCAAGGTGCACGCGCTGGACGCGCGAAGCGGCTGCACGCTGTGGACGTTGGCGCTTGATGCGGCGGTGCGCGCCGCGATCAGCTTTGCACAGCTTCCGGGCTCCGATCAGTTCGCGATCTTCTTCGGAGATTTGCGCGCCAACGCCTATGCCGTGAACGCGCTGACCGGCGCGCTGATCTGGAAGACGAAGGTGGAGGAGCATGCGGCCGCGCGCATCACCGGCGCGCCGACGCTGCATTCCGGCATGCTCTACGTGCCGGTGTCCTCGATCGAGGAGGCTGCCGGCTCGCAAGCCTCTTACGAATGCTGCACCTTCCGCGGCAGCGTGGTGGCGCTGGACGCCGCCACTGGCGAGACGATCTGGCAGGCCTATACGATTCCGGAAGTGCCGCATCCGACCGGCAAGAATGCCAGGGGCACGCAGCTCTTCGGTCCGTCCGGCGCCGCGATCTGGTCGGCGCCGACGATCGATGCAAAGCGCAATGCCGTCTATGTGGCGACGAGCAATTCCTACTCGAACCCGCCGGCCGCGACGGCCGATGCGATCCTCGCTTTCGAGCTTGCGACCGGAAAGCTGCTCTGGAAGCAGCAGGCCACGCCCAATGACGCCTTTGTCGTCGCCTGCTTCACTGCAGACAAGACCAATTGTCCCGACGAGCACGGGCCCGATCACGATTTCGGGCAGTCGCCGATCCTCGTGGCCTTGCGCGACGGCCGGCGCGTGCTCGCCATCGCGCAGAAATCCGGCGTCGTGCACGCGCTCGATCCCGACGATGGCGGCAAGATCCTGTGGCAGACCCGGATCGGCAAGGGCGGTTCGCTCGGTGGCAGCGAATGGGGCTCGGCGGCGGACGGAGACCGCATCTATGTCGCCAATTCCGACGTGCGCTTTGCGCGCGACGGCACCCGGCAACTCGATTCCACACAAGGCGGCGGTCTGTTCGGCCTCGACCTCGCCAGCGGGAAGATTGCGATGGAAGTGCCGCCGGTCGCCTGCGGGGACCGTCCTCAGTGTAGCCCCGCGCTCTCGGCGGCGGTGAGCCTGATCCCGGGCGTCGTGTTCTCCGGCGGCGTCAGCGGCTTCCTGCGCGCCTACGCCACCGACGGCAAGCTGTTGTGGGAGTTCGACACCGCGCGGGATTTCAAGGCCGTGAACGGCGTCCCCGCCCATGGCGGCGCGATCGATGGTCCCGGCCCGGTCATCGCCGGCGGCATGCTCTACACCAATTCCGGCTATGGCCAATGGAGCGGCGTCGCGGGCAACGTGCTGCTGGCGTTCGAGGTGGCGACGGAATGAGAGTCGCCGCCGCGCGCGGGGCGCGCTGCAACGCGTCTTTGAGGCGAGCACCGCTGCCGCCTCGTCATTGCGAGCGCAGCGAAGCAATCCAGAGTCTTTCCGCGGAAGCAGTCTGGATTGCTTCGCTGCGCTCGCAATGACGGAGGGTGAGCGACAGCGTTGCCTCTTCAACCCCTTCGGAGCCGTCAAGGGAGAGCAGATTCCATGATCGATGCCAGATGCAGCTGCGGTGCTCTTGCGCTGTCGCTTCCGGGGCCATCGCGGCTCGTCGTTGCCTGTCATTGCCTGGACTGTCAGCGACGAACCGGCGCGCCGTTCGGCGTCGGTGCCTTCTATCCGGTTGAGGCCGTTACGATCTCAGGGACGCCGAAGCCCTACGTTCGGACAGCTGCAAGCGGCGGCAACGTCCGCAGCTATTTTTGTCCTGACTGCGGCTCAACGGTCTATTGGCAGGCCGACAATCTGCCGGGGATGATCGGCGTAGCCGTTGGCGCCCTCGCGGATCCGGACTTTCCGGCGCCGATCAGATCGGTGTTCGAGCAGTCGAAGCATGGCTGGGTGGAGATATCAGGCGCCGAACACTTCCATCGGGGCAGCGCGCCAAAGCCTGCGAACTGAGATCTGAGCGTCAACCTCATGCTGCTCCGTTGCGCTTCGGAGGAGTCCAAAAGGGCTATACTGCGGTGCACCATGAAAGGGCCTCGCATTTCCTTCCAATCTATGCATTCTATATCGGAACTCACTCTCGAATATGGGTTTGGGATGGAAACCATCGGTGACAACTACGTTCGGCTGGTTGGCGGCGATCTCGTGTCATCCATCATCACCGATACGCCGAGCATGCGGATCGAAGTTCTTCGCAGGGAGACGGTCGGGCGCATGCATTGGCATTTTCGCCAGCCTGAGCTGTCATTGTTCTGGTTCGGCAAGGGGACCGAACGTCTAAGAGCGACGATTGACGGGCGTCCGGTCGAGCGCCGATTTCCAGGAAAATCGAAGCTCGCAATCTTTCCTGCCGCAATCGAGATCGAAGGTGAGTGGAACGTCGGACCAACCCTCGATTACACCGTGGTGTTTCTGAATCCATCTTTCGTGGGCGAACGCCTGCAGCACGCGATCACGAACTGCACAATTGCTTTTGAGCACGATGGATTGACGCGTGGCCTTGCCGAACTTTGCCGCGAAGCGGCCTCGCCTGACAATGTCTTCAGCCTCATGGCGGAGGGGTGGTCGATCCAGGCGCTGGCTCACATTTCTCGCATCAGCGACCGAAGTCAGCAGCCATCCAACAAGCTGCGCGGTGGACTGCCGGGCCGAAGCCTACGGTGTGTTGAGGAGTATGTGCGCGAGAACCTTACCCAGCCGATATCTCTCGCAGAACTTTCCGAAATCGCCGGATTGAGCAAGCGGCACTTCCTGCGCGCATTTCAGGAAAGCGTCGGCGTGACGCCGTACAATTACGTTCTTTCGCTTCGAATCGACGAGGCAAAGCGACGGCTGTCAGAAACGGACGACAGTATTGTCGATGTGGCCCTTGCGGTCGGTTTCAATGACGCCCAGCATTTCTCGACAAGTTTCAAGAAGGCGACCGGCATCACTCCCTCCTCGTTCCGTCAGCGTTACCTGTCATAGGCAATGCCCCGCTCTGAATGCGCCGTCCGCTTCCGGGACTACATGGCGCTTTTCCGGAGGCGGTGGCGCTATCCTGCAAGTCGGGATCAGCTTGGCGATCTAACACTCTCCCATAAAAATCCAGGCAGACCACGGCCGCCCAGCCGTGGCTCAAGGGGGAGTCTCCGGGCGGAACCGCCCGGCACAAGGGAGAGCGGAATGACAATTTCTTTCAAGGGATATGCGCTCATTGGTTTCGCCGGAGCGATCGGCCTCGCGGCATCGGCCGCCGTGCCGACGCACGCGCAGGAGAAGGGCGCCATCAAGATCGGCCTGATGCTGCCGTACAAGGGCGTCTATGCAGTTCCGGCGGAAAGCATTGATCGCGGCTTTCAAATCGCATTGGAAGAGTTCGGCAACAAGAGTAACGGTCGTCCCATTGAGATTATCCGCGCAGACGACGAATTGACGCCCAGCGTGGGCGTTCAGAAATTCAACAAGTTCGTTCAGTCGGACAAGGTCGACCTGGTTGCCGGTGTCGTCGGCTCGAATGTCGCGATTGCAATCTCGGAACTTGCCGACAAGAACAAGATGCCGATGGTGTTCGTGAACGCCTTTGCGGACGAGATCACCGGTAAGTTCTGCAGTCCATACATAGCGCGCACGTCGTTCAGCGCCAACGGCTTTGAATACGCCTCCGGCAAGTACTGGGCGGGCAAGGGGGTCAAGACCGCCGTGACGATGGGGCCTGATTACTCTGCGGGCCGCGCATTTATCGGCGGGTTCAAGCGCGGCTTTGAAGACAATGGCGGAAAGGTGATCGAGGAAATCTGGACGCCGTTCCAGAAGACCAAGGACTACAGCGCCGCCTTGACGCAGGCCGCCAACTCCGGCGCGCAAATCATCTACGCATTCTATGCAGGCGCGGAAGCAATCCAAGTCGTCAAGCAGCACGCCGATTTCGGTCTGCGAACCAAGATTCCGTTTATCGGCGATCACTGGGTTTATGACGAGGCGTTGTGGCCCGCGCTCGGCGATCTGGCGCTCAATGCTCAGCACGTTGCCACGCACTACCCTAGCATCGAAACCGAGGTGAATCAGAAATTTGTGAAGGCCTATAACGCGAAGTACAAGCAGGATCCCGACGTGAGCGCAGCCCTTGGCTACGACAACGGCAAGGCGATCATGCTCACCCTCGAAAAGCTCGGCGGCCAGATGCCGGAAGACCGCGCGAAGTTCATTGCGACGATGCGGGACCTGACCTTCGATTCGCCGCGCGGAAAGATCAAGTTCAACGCGCAGAACAGCGCGTTGCTCGAGAAGGTCTACGTCGTCGAGGTCGTCAAGGGTCCCGACGGCAAGATGCAGCGTAAGCCCCTGGACCAGTTTCCGGGTGCTGGCGATCTGCCAGGCTGCACGAAATCGTTCTGATCCGAGCCGAACTTCGCCCAGCGGAGCTCGCGTTTCCTCGAATTTGGGTGAAGCATGCAGCCTTTCCTGATTCAACTACTCAATGGCGTGCAACTGAGCATGTTGGTGTTCCTTCTCGCCGTCGGCCTTACGCTGATCTTCGGGTTGATGAACATTCTCAATTTGGCTCACGGCGCTTTCTTTACGATGGGGGCCTATTTCGGGTTGGTTGTCGCCAACAAAACAGGTTCATTCTGGCTTGCGCTGCTGATAGGTCCGCTGCTGCCGTTCGCGGCCGGCTTCGTACTGCAGTTCTTCGTACTGCAGCCCCTGGCTCAGCGCGGTCGGTCGACGCACCTCGATCTCGCGCTGCTGACGTTCGGCCTGCTGTTCGCAACAGCCGGGGCAGTCGAATATATCTATGGATCGGCATTTCACAGCATTGTCACGCCTGATCTCCTGAAGGGCCGTGTCGCCCTGCTGGGAATTGAGTATCCGATCTATCGCCTGTTCATCACCGCGGTTGGCATTGCCATCGCCATCGCCCTTGTCCTGGTGATCGATCGCACACTGGTCGGCGCCACGCTGCGGGCCGGGGTCGACAACCGGGAGATGGTCACGGCGCTCGGCATCAACATCAATGTCTTGTTCGCGCTGGTATTCGGGTTCGGCTCCGCACTTGCCGGATTTGCCGGAGTCGTTTCGGCCCCGGTCATGAGCATCTATTCCAGCATGGGCATCGGAATTGTCGTCACGACTTTCGTGGTCGTGGTGGTGGGTGGCCTCGGCAATCTCAAGGGGTCGTTTTACGCCTCGCTCATCGTCGGCATGACGGATACGTTCGCCCAGGCCTACCTTCCGGAAGCCGAGCTGTTTGCGATTTATATCCTTCTGATAGCCGTGATGATCTTTCGTCCGCAGGGTCTTTTTGGCGCGGTCGGGAGGGTTGCATGAGCGCAGATGCCATCCTTTCGAGCGAAGAGGGAGTTGGCGCGCTGAAGCGTCTGGCGACTCCCGTTTCACGTCGTGCATACGCTGCCTTGTTCGCGCTTTTCGCCGTCGGCTTATGCGCGTTGCCATCGTTCGTGTCTGGCTATGTCACGACACTGGCAGTCGAAGTCATGATCGCGGGAGTATTTGCGTCCGGCATCAATCTTCTGACCGGATACACGGGCCTCGTATCCCTGGGGCAGGCGATGTTTCTCGGGTTTGGTGGCTACGGCATCGCGATCGGAACAGCCTTGTTGGGGTGGCCGCTGTGGATCTCTGCCCCGGTCACGCTTGTGGTCGTGGCCGCGATTGCGGCGGCAATTGGCGCGATTTGCACCCGGACGCGTGGCGTTGAATTCCTCCTGATCACACTGGCATTCTCGCAAATGTTCTATGGGGCGGCAATCAAGCTACGCTGGACCAACGGGTCGGACGGGATGACGGGAATTCCGCGCCCTGATCTGTCGCTGCTCGGTGTGAGCGCGGACAACCCGACCGTCTTCTATTACTACGTACTTGTTGTCGCCGTTCTCTCCCTGCTGATGTTGTGGCGGATCGTAACGTCGCCGTTCGGCAGCGTTCTCGTCGGCATCCGTGAGAACGAACGTCGCATGATGTCGATGGGATATGCCGTCGCCAACTACAAGATCGGATCCTTTGCGCTGGCTGCCGTGATTTGTGCGGTCGCGGGTATTCTTCAGTCGCAGTACACCTACTTCGTCAATCCCGATGCGATGAGCTGGCAGATGAGCGGTGAGGGCGTGCTGATGGTCATCATCGGCGGCGCCAATGTCATTCTTGGGCCGTTTGTGGGAGCCGCGGTCTTCGTCGTGGTCAAGCAGGCGCTGAGCATGATTACCGAAGAGTACAATCTGTTCTTCGGTATCTTCTTCATGCTTGTGGTTGCGTTTTTCCGTGGCGGCGTTCTAGGCTCCATCAGCACGCTGATCGGAAAACGGAAATGAGCGCGCTCGAAATCAGGAACTTGCGCAAGGCCTTCGGTGGGCTACAGGTCATCAGTGACCTCGATCTGAAGGTGCCGTCAGGGCAGCGTCATGCTGTGATCGGCCCCAATGGCGCCGGCAAAACCACGCTGTTCAACCTCATCACGGGCTGGCAGCCGCCGACCAGCGGTGAAATTCTCATTCAGGGTATCCCGGTGCAGCAGGGTCGGCCCGACCTCGTCACGCGAGGCGGTCTTTCACGCTCCTTTCAGAAGAACATGCTGCTTGAGAGTGTCACTGTCCTCGAGAACCTGCGCGTTGCATGCCAGGCATTTGATGCGTCGCGACATTCCGTGTTCCGGTCGTGCTGGTCGTTTGCCGACGTTGTTCGAAAAGCGCACTTCGCAGCCGAGCAGATGCACCTGGACACGGTGCTGCACCGGAACGTCAACGAACTGTCCTACGGACAGAAACGTCAACTCGAAGTCGCGATCGCACTATGTGCCGAGCCGAAAATCCTGCTGATGGACGAGCCGGCGGCTGGAACGTCGCCTGACGAGCGCGCCAGTCTGATCAAGCTGATCAACGGCTTGTCGCCCGAGTTGACCATTCTGCTCGTGGAACACGACATGGACGTCGTGTTTGCGATCTGCGACATCATCACGGTGCTGAGTTACGGCAGGG
This sequence comes from Bradyrhizobium sp. SHOUNA76, assembly GCF_023006445.1. Taxonomy (NCBI): domain Bacteria; kingdom Pseudomonadati; phylum Pseudomonadota; class Alphaproteobacteria; order Hyphomicrobiales; family Nitrobacteraceae; genus Bradyrhizobium; species Bradyrhizobium sp. SHOUNA76. Next base: position 4,954 of record NZ_JALBHA010000083.1, on the reverse strand, counting down.
TGCTCGCAACAGGGACGAAGGACCAGATCCAGTCCAATCCTCAGGTGATCGAGGCTTATCTGGGGCAGCACCATGCTTAAGGTCGAGCATCTTCACACCTACTATGGCGAAAGCCATATCCTGCAAGGCGTTGATCTCTCCGTGGCCGGCGCGCAGTGCGTGGCGGTGCTCGGTCGCAACGGGGCTGGCAAGACGACGACGCTGCGCTCGATCTTGGGGCTGACGCCCGCGCGACGTGGCCGCGTCGTCTTCAATGGAATCGATATCACACGACTGCCGACACATCGGATCGTGAAATCCGGCATTGCTTTCGTGCCGGAGGATCGCGGTATCTTCCCGACCGTGACTGTCGAAGAGCATCTTGCCATTGCCTATGGCGCGTCGAAGCACCGGCCCCGGCGTAAGCCCATGGAGTATGTGTTCGAGATCTTTCCCCGCCTCGCCGAGCGGCGCAAGAGTCTCGGCGGGCAATTGTCCGGCGGCGAGCAGCAGATGCTGGCCATTGGGCGGGCGCTGGTGGCTGGGCCTGACCTCATGATTCTCGACGAACCCAGCGAAGGCCTGGCGCCGGTGATCATCGAGAAGCTCGAGGCCGTGTTCAAGGACATCAAGGCATCCGGAACGCCCATTCTGCTGGTGGAGCAGAACTATCACCTCGCGACCCAGCTGGCTGACCATGTCTACGTGCTCAGCCAGGGGCGGGTTCAATTCGCCGGCGACACGCAATCGCTGATCGCAAACGACGATATCAGGCGCACGTATTTGAGCGTGTGACATTGAAGCTGAAGACGAAGCATCAACGGAGGAAGTGAAGAAATGCCAGGACCTTTGAGTGGAGTTCGCGTCCTGGATCTGACGGCGGTGGTGTCGGGTCCATATGCGACGATGTTTCTGGCCGATCAGGGTGCGGATGTGCTCAAGATCGAGCCGACCAGCGGCGACGGCACCCGCCGGAGCCGGACGCTGATTGACGCGGCCGGTGAATTCTCGGCGCTGTTCGTATCATGCAATCGCGGCAAGCGCTCCCTTTCGATCGATATCAAGAGCGAGACGGGCCGTGAGGTGCTGGCCAAGCTCGCGGCGCAGGCGGATGTGCTGGTGCAGAACTTCCGTCCCGGCACAATGAAGCGCCTCGGGCTCGGCCACGAGCAGCTGCGCAAGAAGTATCCGCGGCTGATTTATGTCTCGATCAGCGGAGTCGGTGACAGCGGGCCGTACGTGAAGAAGCGCGTCTATGATCCGATCGTCCAGGCGCTGTCCGGTTTTGCCGACATCCAGTCGCAGCCGGTGACCAATCGCCCGCAGATGATCCGCACCATCGTTTGCGACAAGACGACTTCGGTGTTCACGGCGCAGGCGGTGTCGTCGGCGCTGTATGCCCGTGAGAAGACCGGGCAGGGCGACCACATCCAGGTTGCGATGCTGGATGCCATGATCTCGTATCTGTGGCCGGAGGGCATGATGCAATACACGGTGGTCGGCGCCGAGGCCACAACCACCGACCCCAACGACCGTCCGGACCTCGTGTTCAAGACGCTCGACGGCTATATCACCTGCGGCACGATCTCGGACTCCGAATGGCAGGGTTTCTGCAAGGCGTCGGGCGATCCGAAGCTGGCCGAGGACGAGCGGTTTGCCACACCGGGGGCGCGCTTTGTAAACGCCACCGCGCGCATCAACAAGATGCAGGAATACATCGCAAATCACACCACGGCTGAGTGGCTGAAGCGGCTCGACGAGAACGACGTGCCGTGTTCGCCGATCTTGCGCCGCGGCGAGATCGTCCAGAACGAACAGGTTGTGGCGCGCGGCCTGATCGAGGAGTTCGACCAGCCGACGGTGGGGCGGGTGCGGCAGCCGAAGCCTGCGGCCATCTTCGAGGTCAACAAGGCCGTCATCGGTGGTCCGGCGCCACGGGTAGGTGAACACTCGCGCGTCGTACTGCGCGACCTCGGCTACAGCGACGTGGCGATCGACGCCATGATTGCTGGCAAGGCGGTCAGGGCTGCCGGGTGACGAGACGAGCGGTTCGGTTTCTGGAGATTGAACAGTGATGGATAGAATGAAAGTCGCACTTCTTGTTGGCGCAGGCGATGCCATAGGCGCTGCCGTGGCGCGGAGATTCGCAAAGGGCGGTTACTCTGTCTGTGTCGCGCGGCGCGATGCTGCCAAGTCGCAGGGGCTTGTCGATTCGATGAAGGCGGAGGGACACGACGTCCGCGCCTACAGCGTCGATGCGCGCAAGGAAGAGGAAGTTCAGAAACTGTTCGCGGATGTCGAGAGAGATGTCGGTCCGATCGAAGTTTGTCTCTTCAACGCTGGATCAAACGTGAACAAGCCATTGCTGGAGACAACAGAGAAACTGTTTTTCAAGGCCTGGGAACTTGCTTGCTACGCGGGCTTTCTCGTGGGCCGTGAGGCGGCGAAGCACATGTCCACACGTGGACGGGGTACGATGCTTTTCACCGGCGCGACCGCTAGCGTTCGGGGCGGAAAGGGCTTTGCAGCATTTTCGGCGGCGAAGTTCGGCTTGCGGGCCGTCGCCCAAGCGATGGCCCGTGAGCTTGGACCGAAGAACATTCATGTCGTCCATCTTTTGATTGACGCGGGCGTTGATAGCGAAGCCATTCATCAGCGCATGAAGGCAGCAACTGGAATCAGCGCCAGCGAAATTCCACCCGATAGCCTAACCAAAACGACGTCCATCGCCGAAGCCTACTGGTTTGCTCACCAACAATCGAGAGACGGCTGGACCCACGAACTCGATCTGCGTCCATCGGTGGAGAGGTGGTGATGACAGACGATCTTATCCTGTGGGGTGTCGGCACGTCACGCACCATTCGGGCGCATTGGGCGCTTCATGAGCTCGATCTTCCGTACATGTCGCGTCCGATCCTCGCGCGATCGGGAGAGACCAAGACGGTGGAATATACGGCGCTGAATCCGCGCCAGAAGATTCCGCTTCTGCAGGACGGAGACCTGACCATTGGAGAAAGTGCTGCGATCGTAGCCTATCTCGCCAACAAGCACCGGACGCCCGATGGCAGCCTCGTTCCGAATTGCCCGAAGCTTTATGCGAAGTGGCTCGAGTGGTGCTTCTTCATCGTAACCGAACTGGATTCAACGAGCCTGTATGTCATGAGGCGGCACGGCACCATCAAGGGGCTGGCGCATATCTACGGCGAAGCTCCTGAGGTGGTGACCAAGGCGGCTGAGTATTTTCGCGCGCAACTTCGCCATGTCGATGTTGCCCTGTCCGACGGCCGTCAATACCTCATGGGAAACCAGTTCACCACGGCCGACATATTGCTGACGACCTGCCTGACATGGGCGATCGAATACGGCGTCGGCATCTGCGACAGTGCCGTTCCGTATCTTGAGCGCGTCACCTCGCGTGAGGGATATCGGAGAGGGGAGAGGGCAAATAGCGCGGAGATCTAGGGCGAGAAGGGAATCGTTGGGCGATCGATCTTCGAGGGCAGTAATCCGAAAAGCGTCGTCGCCTGGAATGTAGCTCCTTGTATCCCCAAAGCGCGTAAACGAATTGCGCGGAAACAGCCGGGCTACATTTTGCGGTAAGCCATTGTAGGCACTGGTGCCGGCTGAGGGGATTGAACCCCCGACCTTCGGTTTACAAAACCGCTGCTCTACCGCTGAGCTAAGCCGGCGACGCTGGAATAGGGGCAGGGCCCCGGCAGGTTGCCGGGAGCTGTCTGTCCGTGCGCGTCGCAATACCAGACTTGATTGGAAAGTCCAGAACCCGCGCTTCTCGGCGCAAGACATGAATCAGGCGGCCCTGGGGCCGCCTGAGGTGTCGCATTCGATGTGGGCCGCTTACTGGCAGATATGCCGGCGGCCGTCCGCGCCCTTGAACCAGGTGCCGGGCGTACAGACGAAGCCGTTACGTTCGGCGTAGCTGCGGGTGTCCCAGCCGCGATTGTCCCAACCGCGGTTATCCCACGAATTGTCGTAGGCATAGGAATTGTCCCAGGCGCGGAACGGTGCGGAGGCGATCGCGCCGGCGGTGCCGATCGCGGCGCCGGCTACGCCGGCCGCGACGTCGGTCGGCCAGAATCCGGTGCGGCTCCTGTTCCAGTCGTTATTCCAATCGCCATTGGTCTGGCGGTGGGAGACGCGACGATGGCGATAGCCGCTATCGGTGTACGGGTTTCCTGGGCCGAGGTTCTGGCAGTTGGCGTTGGGGAATTGCGCCGAGCAGCGGCCGGGATTGGTGACGACGGCCTGCGCCATGGCAGAGCCAGCCAGCATGGTCGCCGCAATCGCCGTGGCCCCGAGAAGCTTGATGTTCATGGTTGTTGGCTCCCGTTTTGTTGACGGGGGCTAAATGCCGAAGGCGCCGGACGTTCCGGTGAAACCGGTGGATTTTCGCGAGCGAACGGTCAAACGGATGTGAGCGCGCGGCGCGGTTCCGTGCGGCGGCGATGCGGCGTTAACGCTTTGCTAGCTCGCTTTGCAGCATTTGAGCGGCGCGCAATCCTTACACATTAGGCTTACCGGAAGTTGGTGAGCGGGCCTTAACCCTCTGTGCGCGGTGATCGGTTAGGTTGCCGCCGGATAACCGGGGTCCCCTCATGCGTGCTGTGGCGCTCGCCGCCTTTCTGATCGGATTGCCTGCGACGGCATTTGCCGGCGGCTTCGATGTCGTCGTGCCCGGCCGTCCGGGCGTGCCGATCATCATCAACAACATCGATGCGTCCTATACCGTGGTCGAGGGTGTCTGGGGCCTGGGCAAGAACCAGCAAGTGCAGCCCACGATCTATGGCGGGCGCTATATCGCCGAGCGGCAGCCCGAAGACGTCGGCCATTATTATCCGACGCTCGGCCTGCGGCCCGGCTACGGCCGGCTCGAGGTCGAGCCGCCCGCGAACCGCAAATTGCCCAAGCCGGCCGAGAGCTATCACCAGAGCTGGGGCGCGCAATCGGCGCCGCTGCC
>NZ_JALBHA010000839.1:0-1563 GCF_023006445.1 Bradyrhizobium sp. SHOUNA76 | reverse complement strand
AGCGCGAGGCAGAGCAGCGACATCGCGAGCGCCGACAGCAGCAGCGCGCCGCCGACGCCGGCGACCGGCACCTTGGAAAGGTCGGCCTTCACCAGCGTCTGGATCAGCAGCATCGGAAACAGCACGAAATAGGTCAGCCGCTCCAGCCCGTGCCATTGCGTGTCGAGCCGCATCAGGCTGCGCTTCAGCACGACACCGAGCACGATGAGGATGAAGACCGGCAGCAGCGCCGCGATCACGACGGCCATGGATCAGTCAGTCCCCGAGGCGGCGCGAAGATTGGCGAGGCGGTCGAGCGCGCCTTGCAGGATGAAGATCGCGGCATGCTCGTCGATCACCTCGGCGCGCTTGGCGCGGCTGACGTCCATGCCGATCAGCTCGCGCTCGACCGCCGCGGTCGAGAGGCGCTCGTCCCAGAGGCCGATGGGAAGCACGGTCAGGCCGGCTAGGTTGCGGGCGAAGGCGCGGGTGGATTGCGCGCGCGGGCCCTCGCTGCCGTCCATGTTGATGGGCAGGCCCAGCACGAAACCGACCGCCTTGCGTTCGGCGGCAATCGCGAGAAGGCGGGCGGCGTCTTGCTTGAACGCCTTGCGCTGGACCGTCTCGACGCCGGTCGCAAGCCGCCGGTCCGGGTCGGACACGGCAACGCCGATGGTCTTGGTGCCGAGATCAAGCCCGACCAGCGCACCGCGTCCGGGCCAGTGGGTTGCAGCATCGACGAGAGGCAGGATAAGAGCCGGCATGGCGTAGCGCATATCACGCGTCGCGCTGCGGAGTGAACCCGGAACATGGATGCGCTGACATTATTCGGCCTGTTCGCCGTGACGGCGATGCTGGTCTGTTATGCGATGGAAGAGCGCAGCCATTGGTTCGTGCTGCTGTTCGCGGCGTCCTGCGCGCTCGGCTCGGCCTACGGTTTTCTCCAGGGCGCCTGGCCGTTCGGCCTGGTCGAAGCGATCTGGTCCGTCGTCGCGCTGCGGCGGTGGCACCTCAGGCCGCGATGACGTCTTCGTCCTGCTTCAGGCATGCGGCAAAACCGCAGAGTGCGCTGGTTCGATGTCCGGCGCAGCGTTGGATGAAGAGCGTCTCGACGCGCGCATGCGAGGCGCTCAACGCGTGGATCGAGACGCTGCCATTCATGGCGCTACGTTCGACGACCGCACGGGGCAGTAGCGTCACGCCCATGTCGGCGGCGACGCAGCCGATCATGCCGTCGAGCGTGCCGAGCTCGAAGCGTGCGGCCGAAGGCCAGCCGAAATCGACGAAGATCTGCTCGAGCCGTTGGCGGTAGGTGCAGCCGGTGCGGAACACCAGCGCAGTCGGCCCGGACTCCGGCGTGCCGGCGCGCAGCTCGGCAAGCGAAGTCCAGCGCCGTGCGCTGACCAGCACCAGCTCCTCGCGGAAGGCGCTCGTCGCAGTGAGGTCGACATGCGCGATCGGACCTGCGACGAAGGCACCGTCGAGCGCACCTTCGAGCACGCCTGCGACGAGGTCGGCCGTGGTTGCGGTGCGCAAGGAGAGCCGCACGGCGGGAAAGCGGCGGTGGAAGTCGGCGAGCAGCGG
>NZ_JALBHA010000838.1:0-1569 GCF_023006445.1 Bradyrhizobium sp. SHOUNA76 | reverse complement strand
CAGCCGGTCCGCATCCGCGGCCTCGTCAATCTGGCGCTGATCGCAGCCATCGTCGCGAGCCTGCTTGCGTCGGCGGTGTGGAAGCCCGGCATTGCGTTCGACATTCTCGGTACCAGGCTGGAACTGGAGGACGCCGTGCGCAATCTGGCGCTGCTGGCCATCGCGGCGTTGTCGGTGTGGCTCACCCCCGACGAGCACAGGCAGGCCAACGGCTTCACCTGGGAGCCGATCCGCGAGGTCGCAAAGCTGTTCGCGGGCATTTTCGTCACCATCATCCCGGTCATTGCCATGCTCAATGCCGGCCATCATGGTGCATTCGCCTGGCTGTTGTCGGCGGTGACAGGACCGGATGGCGCGCCCCGCGAGGTCGCCTATTTCTGGTTCACCGGACTGATGTCCGCGTTCCTCGACAATGCGCCGACCTATCTGCTGTTCTTCGAGCTCGCCGGCGGCGACCCGCAAGTGCTGATGCATCAGCTCTCGGGCACGCTCGCCTCGATCTCCATGGGGGCCGTCTACATGGGCGCGCTCACCTATATCGGCAATGCGCCGAACTTCATGGTGAGCAGCATTGCCAGCGAGAACGGCATCAAAATGCCGAGCTTCTTCGGCTATCTCCTGCGCGCGGGCGCCGTGCTGATCCCCCTGTTCCTGCTGCTGACGCTGCTGCCGGTGGCGCCGATCCTGCACTGGCACTGAATCTCGCGCCTGATTTGCGACTGCTCATTGACGCAAATGGAAGCGGTGGATGAGCGCGCATAATCGGCACGGGCGGGACCAATGTCCTGTTCGGACTGGTCCATATGGTGGTATTTGCGGTCTACGTGTTCATGGCCTTCGTGCCCTGAAGTGCGATAGGGGAGTTCCGATGCTTGCCGCCAAGTCCGAGGTTCAGGTCGACAATGAGGAGGTCCGGGTGACGGCATGGCGCCTTCCGCCCGGCGGTGCCACCGGGCACCACACCCACGGCATGGACTACGTCATTGTTCCCGTGGTCGCGGGAGAGATGACTATCGTGGCGCCCGGCGGCGAGCGCTCCAAGGCGCAGCTGGCGGCCGGAAAATCCTATTTCCGCAAGGCCGGCGTCCAACATGATGTACTTAACGAAACCTCAACCGAGATCGTGTTCCTTGAGATCGAGCTAAAGCCGTAAGTCCGGCCTTACCCACTTGCCATCGATCCGTCGCAGTTGATCCCTTACAATGCCCCAAAGTTCCCGCATCAGATCGCGCGGGGAGTGGCCGGAATGCTGAAATACCTCGCTAAAATCTCGATGGATATTTTCCCCTCGGTGCTCGCCACGATCATCGGGGCCTACATCGTTAACCACTACATCAACGCCAAGCCGGCGGCTGATGCCCCTGCGGCCGTCGTGGCCCCGGCCGAGGCCGGCAAGAACGGCAAGCCCGCCGATGTCGCCAATCTCCCGGCGCCCGGCGTCAAGGCCAAAGGCATTTCCGAGAAGAGTGTGACGGACAAGCCGGCGGCCGAAAAGGCTGCCGATCAGCCGGTCGTCGAGCACAAGGCTGCGGATGTGACGCCGGCCGAGGCCAGTCCGCGCGGCAAGCC
>NZ_JALBHA010000837.1:0-1577 GCF_023006445.1 Bradyrhizobium sp. SHOUNA76 | reverse complement strand
CGCGTGCCACGCGATCGCGCCGTTGTTGCCGCGGGTGACGACGACGAGGCTGGCGCCCTGCCCCAGCAGCGCGCTCGCTCGCTGCTCATAACGCTCGTCGCCGAAGAGGTAGGCGAAGTCCACGTCCGACATCTTGATGAGATCGGCGCTGCCGGCGAACTCGGCCATGCGCGCCAGGTAAGCCGGCTTGTCCTTGACCAGATTCGGCCGGCAGTTCGGATCGAAGGAGATCGTCGAGGATGCGCGCGCATCCACGATCAGCGCTTTGGTCTCGGCGGCTCCCTGGTCGTTGACGAGCGTGGTCGAGCCGACATGAAGGGCCTCGACCGTATCGAAGGGTATGGACCCGCGCCGGTAGGTCCAGTTTCGCGTCGCGGTCTCGGCATCGTAAAAGGCATAGTGCGACTCGCCCGCGACGATGCGGACAAAGGCGAGCGTGGTCTGAAGGTCGCTGCGGGTGGCGAGGTTGAGGTCGACATGCGAGGCGGCAGCGTGATCCGCGATCATGCGCCCGAACAGGTCGGTCGAGATGCCGCCGACAAAACCGGTCGGCGCGCCGAGCCGCGCCATGCCGATCGCGACGTTCAGGCATGAGCCGCCGACCGCGGGCATCACCGCCTCGCGCCCGTCGGCGTTTCGCGTCGGCACGAAATCGATCAGCGCATCGCCGCAGGCAATCAGCATTTGTCTCAACCTCTCGCGAGGTCGCGCATCGCCGCGCGGCTGCCGCGATCGACTTCGCGCAGCAGCTTGTAGACCTCGCGTTTGCGTGTGTGAAACGCGGCCATGTCAGTCGCGGTCGGCTCACTCTTCCGTCCCAGGGCCGACATCTTGGCCATGGTCTCGCCGATCGAAGCATAGGCGCCGCCGGCCACCGCCCCCAGCATCGCCGCGCCCAGTAGCACCGGCTCCCTGGTCTGCGGCAGCGCGACCGTCAGCCCCGTCGTATCCGCCATGATCTGCCGCACCAGCGGGCTTCGACTGGCGCCGCCCCCCATGATCATGATGCTGGAGCGCACGCCATGCGCGGCAAAGGCTTCAATCACTTCGGTGAGCCCATAGGCGAGCCCGCACAGGCCGGCAACGAACAGCCGCTCCATCGAGGCGATGTCGGTGTCAAGATCGAGCCCCGTGATCACCGCGCGCGTATCAGGGTCGGCGTAGGGCGAGCGGTTGCCGATGAACTCAGGAAGCACATGAAGGTCGCGAGCGAGCAGCGCGGCGCGGCTGACGCTGCCCGCGCGCGCGATGATGCGGCGCTCGAGGAAGTCGATGAGGTCGAGGCCATCGCTGCGCGCCGCCGCGCTCGCCTCGGCATGGCCCGGATGCGACTTGAGGAGATGGTCGATCGCCGCACCTGCCGCCGATTGGCCGCCCTCGTTGAGCCAGAAATCCGGGACCATGCCGGAGTAATAAGGTCCCCACACGCCGGGCACGAAGCACGGCTCGCGGGTCGTCGCCATGATGCAGGCCGACGTTCCCATGATGTAGGCGAGCCGGTCGCAGACATCACTCGCCCCGCCCGCGCCGTCGCGTCCACCAATTGCGCCGATGCCGCCGGCATGCGCGTCGATCAG
>NZ_JALBHA010000836.1:0-1577 GCF_023006445.1 Bradyrhizobium sp. SHOUNA76 | reverse complement strand
CGCCTGCCTTCGCCGAGCGCACTCAAGCCGCCTTCGACGTCGGCGCGCCCAGTGCGGACGTTCGGATCGAGACGCAGCCGGTGGCTGATCTCGTCGACCGTCCGCTCGGCGCGGCACGCACGCAGATCCACGAGACCTACATCGTCTCGCAGACCCGCGACGGGTTGATCATCGTCGACCAGCACGCCGCGCACGAGCGCATCGTCTACGAGCGGCTGAAGGCCTCGCTGGCCGCCAACGGTGTGCAGCGGCAGATTCTGCTGATCCCCGAGATCGTCGAGATGGACGAGGCGACGGTGGAGCGGCTGCTGGAGCGCAGCGAGGAGCTGGCTTCGTTCGGCCTCGCCATCGAATCCTTCGGCCCCGGCGCAGTCGCCGTGCGCGAGACGCCGTCGCTGCTCGGCAAGACCAATGCGGGCGGGCTCTTGCGCGATCTCTCCGAGCACATGGCCGAATGGGACGAGGCGCTGCCGCTGGAGCGCCGCCTGATGCACGTCGCCGCCACCATGGCCTGCCACGGCTCGGTGCGCGCCGGCCGCAGGCTCAGGCCCGAGGAGATGAACGCCCTGCTCCGCGAGATGGAGGAGACGCCGAACTCCGGCCAGTGCAATCACGGCCGTCCGACCTATGTCGAGCTGAAGCTGACCGACGTGGAGAAGCTGTTCGGACGGAGGTGACGGTGCCGTAATCGCGCTGCCGTAGGGTGGGCAAAGGCGCAACGCGCCGTGCCCACGATCTCCCGCCTTCGCTCTTCGAGCTACGGCGGACAAGTCGCTTTGCCCACCCTACGGCAGCGAGACTGTCGGGCAGCGATGGGCTTCGTAGGGCGGGTTAGCGCAGCGTAACCCGCCTCTTCTGCATCTGCCGAGATGATGGCGGATTACGCTGCGCTAATCCGCCCTACGCAAAAACACGAACTCCGTATCGTCGTACGCCCGACGCTCCAGCTCCTCGAAACCCTCCGGCACCACGAATTGCGCGGCCTTGGCCTCCTCGACAACCAGCAGCGCACCGGGGGTAAGCCAGCCGCCATCGCGCAAGCTCACGAACGCCTTCTCCGCAAGTCCCCTGCCATAGGGCGGATCGAGGAACACCAGCGAGAACGGTTCGACCGGATGCGCGGGCCCAAGATCGGTCGCGTCGCGGCGATAGACTTTTGTCACCCCGCCGAGGCCCAGCGATTCCACATTGTTACGCAGCAGCGCGCGGGCCTCGGCGCCATTGTCCACGAACAGCACGAATTTCGCCCCGCGCGAGGACGCCTCGATGCCGAGCGCGCCGGTACCGGCAAACAGATCGAGCACGCGCGCGTCCGGAATCGGATCGTCATAGGCGTGCACAAGGATGTTGAACACGGACTCGCGCAGGCGGTCCGCCGTGGGGCGGATGTCGCGCGAGGACGGTGAGGCGAGATTACGCCCCTTCAAGCGACCGCCGACGACGCGCAACTAGTCCTCCTTCGGCGTCAGGTCGCGCTTGCCGTGATAGCCGCGCTTGGGACGGCGCGGCGGGCCATAGCCGCTCGCCTCCGCCTCGTTGCGCTCGCGCGCTTCCTCGCTGCCGGTGCGCTGCACCAG
>NZ_JALBHA010000835.1:0-1595 GCF_023006445.1 Bradyrhizobium sp. SHOUNA76 | reverse complement strand
CGCCGCGAGGCGGCACTGCCGGCCTGGCGGCGAGCGACGGACGCAGAGGCGCCGCTCTCGTTCCAGCAGCAGCGCATGTACGTGCTCTCGCGGCTCGATCCGACGCGCTACAATTACAATGTCGTCGAAGTCGCTATGCTCAAAGGCCTGATCGACGTCGCAGCGCTTCAGGCCAGTCTTGCCACGATCTGCGCGCGCCACGAGACGCTGCGCTCGGTCGTCGTCGAACGTCAGGGCGAGCCGGCGCAGCTCGTGCTGCAATCGCCGCCGCGGTTCGAGCGCGCCAAGCTCAAACCCTGTGCTGCGGACAAGCGGGCCGCAGTGATCAGGCGCGAGACGCTCAAGCTCGCGCAATATCCGTTCGACCTGGCGCGCGAGCCGCCGCTAAAGGTCACGCTGCTGTCATTCGACAAGACGAGCCATGCGCTGGTGGTCAACATCCATCACCTCGTCACCGACGGCTGGTCGCAGCGCCTGTTCTGGGAGGAGCTTGCCGCCCACTACGCCGCCGCACACGGGAAGAACGTGGCGGCACAGCCTCTGCCGGCTTTCCAATATCGCGACTTTGCGCTCTGGCAGCAGAGCTGGGCGCAGACGCCGGCGGCCAAGGACCAGCTCGACTACTGGCGAGCCCAGCTCGAGGGCGTCACCACGCTGCCGCTGCGGACCGACCGGCCAAGGCCGGAGGTCTGGAGCGGTCACGGCGCCCGCCACTATCTCGAATTCTCCAGGACGCTGTCGGCCGAGCTGCGCGCGTTGAGCCAGAACCAGGGCGTCACGCCTTTCATGACGCTGCTCGCCGCGTTCCAATGCCTGTTGTTCCGCCACTCCTCGCATGAGGACGTCGCAACGGGATCGCTGATCGCCAACCGCAACCAGATCGAGAGCGAGCACCTGATCGGGCTGTTCGCCAACACGCTGATCCTGCGCAACGATTTTGGCGGCGACCCGAGCTTCGGCGAGATGTTGCGGCGGGTCCGGCAGGTCACGCTCGATGCCTACCGCAACCAGGACCTTGCGATCGAGGAGGTGTTGCGCGCGCTGCAGATCGCCCGGCGGAGCGATGGCAATCCGCTGTTCCGGATCATGTTCATCCTCCAGAACGCGTCGATCGAGGCGGCACGCTTCCCGGGCCTGTCGATGCGGCGGCTGGAAGTCGATCCCAAGGTGGCACGCTTCGACATCACGCTCGAGCTGGTCGAGGCCGACGGCCGCTTCACCGGCTTCTTCGAATACGCCACCGATCTGTTCGACGCCGCGACGATCGAGGCCATGGCGGCTCAGTTCAAGTCCCTGCTGAAGGCCGTCATCGCCAATCCGGAGCAGCGCATCTCGCGCCTGCCGCTCCTGACGGAGACCGAACGCCGGCAATTGCTGGCGACAGGCCGGGGCGTGCCGGCCAATTTCACCACAAGCGGCAATTTGAGCGGACGCTTTGATCGGCAAGCCAAGAAGACGCCGAACGCGATTGCGGTGTCGGACGGGCGCGCATCCCTGAGCTATCGCGAACTGGCCCGCCGCAGCCAGGCAATCGCGCGCTGGCTGGCGCGCGAAGGCATCGGCGCCGAAAGCGTGGTGGCCTTGCTTGCGGATCG
>NZ_JALBHA010000834.1:0-1599 GCF_023006445.1 Bradyrhizobium sp. SHOUNA76 | reverse complement strand
GCCCGCCACATCCGGAAGGTCGCGCGCCGCTCGGTGAGCACGCCGGCGATGTCGCAGGCATTGGCGATGCGATCGATCGGGGTCATCGCGAACCGCAGCAGGGCCCGGCCCAGGCCGGTCACGAGAGCAGCGGCGTCATCGAGGAAGGTGGCGGCGATATCAACAGCGAGGGTTTGCATTTTGCAGGTCTCCGGGTTAATTTGAACAATGTTCACATGAGTAGCTCGAAAATGAACAATGTTCAAGAAGAATCGCTGCGAGATCAGAAAAAATATCGGCGCCGGGTCCAGATCCTGGAGATCGCCCGCAGCATTATCGCGACCAAGGGGCTGAAATCATTGAAGGTTCGGGACGTCGCCGAAGCCGTGGGCTGTTCCGTCGGCAGCGTCTATAACGAGTTCGGCGACTTCGACGGGGTGATCCTGACCGTCAATCGGGAGACCGTTCAGGCACTCACGGCCCGGCTCGGCGCGGTTCCGGGGGAGGATCCCGTTCACCAGCTCTACGGGCTTGCGGCGACCTATCTCGACTTCTTCGCCGAGCACGCCAATCTGCTGCGCTCGCTGTTCGAGCATCGGATGGAGGACGACCGTCCTTATCCCGATGACATCCTGCAGATGGTGATGGATGCCTTCGCGCTGATGCATCCACCCCTGGTGCGGCTATTGCCGGATGCGGATGACGTGAAGATCGCGCTGCTGTCGCGCACCTTGTTCTCTGCGGTACACGGAATCATCTCGCTCGGCCTCGAGGAGCGGATGGTGGCCGTGCCGCCCCAGATGCTGCGTCAGCAGGTCGAACAATTTGTCGACACGCATCTCGCCGGGCTCGGCATTTTGCCGGTGGGCGCACGGCCATCTCGATGAGGCGCTGCCGCTACCAGGCGTATCGCAGGCTCGCGGTGCCGGAATAGGTGGTGCTGCGGGCCGCGAACTCGCCGTCGAACTTGGCCGACAGGGCAACACCGTTCGAGAACTTCAGCTCGGCGCCGGCAGATGCGAGCGCGGCGTCTTTCGCCGGCGTCGCGCCATTAACGATAAAGCTGGCGCCGGGCAGCGCCTGGAACGCGGCATTGAGCGTCGGATCGCTCACCCAATCATGTGCCCAGGCCGCGCGACCGCGCAACGTCAGGACCGCATTCGGCGAGACCGGCGTCGTCCGATCGAAGCGCGTGCCAAGTTCGCTTCGCGTGTCGGAGGCCGTGCGTCCCCGATAGGTCAGGCCGAAGCCGCTGCCGGCCCGGTCAGTCTCGGTATAAGTCGGCGTGCGAAACGCCTGCGTCTGCGCTGCCGCGTATGGCGTGAAGCCACCGATCGGCGTCGCGAACCGATAGCCGCCCTCGATGCGGCCGCCGACGGTTTGCGCGTCGAACTTCGCGGTGAGCTGGTTGCCGAACGGCGCGAAGCGGTCTGTCGACATCCAATGATTGGCAACGGCGAGCGAGGCGGCGAAATAGGCCGGACCTGTGCGGACCGCGGTGTAGACGCCGGCCTGTAACGCCTCGCTCTTGCCGCCGCCGATGGCCTGCGCGAGGTCCCATCTGGTGCCGCCGCCGGAGAGCGCAAAACCGACGATCGCGTCGCGGCTGAAATGATAGTC
>NZ_JALBHA010000833.1:0-1600 GCF_023006445.1 Bradyrhizobium sp. SHOUNA76 | reverse complement strand
TGCCGAGCCACCACGCGGTCCAGCCGCCGGTCGGACCGATCGCCGGCGTGTCCTCGCCCGAGACGCCCCAGCCCGGATAATCGTCGAGGCCGTTGGCGAGCGCGAACGGGAATTTGTAGGTCGCGTGCAGGGTCTCGATCGCCTTGATCTGCGCATCGGTCAGACACTGATCGCCGCTCTTGCCGGCCTCACAACGCAGCGTCTCAACCTTGAATGCCGCCTTGCAGGCGACGGGGTCCTGAACCAGCGCATCGTCGGAGCCGTCGGCCTTGTCGCACGCCGCGCGCACGGCTTCGCCAACGAGCTTCACCTGCGCCGGATTGATCCAGCCAGCGCCCATGGTGACGAGACCCGAGCGCGTGCCGGCGTGCTGCAGGCCGACCCAGTTGATGACGGGCACGCGGGCGAAGATGCCGTCGAAATCATCCGGGTAACGCTGCGCCATAGTCAGGCCTTCGCGGCCGCCCTCGGACGAGCCCATGAAGTACATCTTCTCGGGCTTCTTGCCGTAGGCGCGGTCCATCAGCTCAACAGCCGCATCGCGCACCTTCTTGTAGGCGCGGTGAGCGAAATTCTCGAAGGCTTCGTCGTTGAGGGCAAATACCTGCGGCGGCTCGCCTTGCTTGGTTTCATGACCGGAATCGGTGCCGTAGGTGACGAAGCCGCGCGCGAGCGGCGACGGCTTGTCGAAGGGCGAGGCCGGCGGCAGCGAAAGGCCGGTGATCAGCACGCCGTTGAAACCGCCGCCGCCATATTGCACCGAGCGGCCGGTCCATTCGACGGGAAGGTTGACCTGAAATTTGATCGGCGGCGCCTTGGGGTCGACCGGGTCGATATGGCCGAGCACCTTGCAGAAGCCGGGATTGGCCGGCGTGATGCGTCCGGACGGCGTCGGCCCGCGTTCGGCGACGGCGATTGGCGAGGGTGCCTGCAACGTCGCGGAATCGATCTTCACGGTATCGGTGCCGCCGACCAGGCCCTTGCAGACCGTCTCGGCATCCTCTGCCAGGGTCAGGGCCAAAGCGGAATTCGCGCTCAACGCCGCCACGGCCCCCGCGAGCCATGCACATAGCTTCGCCCTGTTTCGCCTCATCGTTTCCACCCGGTTATGTTGCGTTCGAACGTTGGCCTGCATTCAATGCAACCTTCGTCCGTCCGTCAATCGCCGACCCGGCCTTTCAGAACGATCCCAGCGCACTGCCCAGCGCGATCACGGCCACCAGCGCCAGCAGCGACGTCACGATGCCCACCATGACGATGTCGAAATAGCTGTCGCGATGGGTCAGGCCGCAGATCGCGAGCAAGCTGACCACCGCACCATTGTGCGGCAGGATGTCGAGGGTCCCCGAGCCGATCACCGCCACGCGATGCATCAGCCCGAGGTCGATGCCGATACGATCGGCAAGTTCGACATAGGTCTGGCCGAGGGCCTCGAGCGCGATGGTCAGGCCTCCCGACGCCGACCCGGTCAGCGCGGCCAGGATGTTGGTCGCGACGGCGAGCGAGACCAGCGGTCCGCCTTCGATCGCGAGGACCCAGTCGCGCACGATCGTGAACGCCGGCAGCGAGGCGACGACGGCGCCGAAACCGACGAGGCTGG
>NZ_JALBHA010000832.1:0-1616 GCF_023006445.1 Bradyrhizobium sp. SHOUNA76 | reverse complement strand
CGTCAGCCGCGGACTCGCGGTCAGCGCGCGCGACAGCGCGCTGCGCATCGTCAAAGTCTGGGCGTGAGACGGTGCAAGCGCCGCTCCGGCAATCAGACAAACCGCCGCGCACGCCAGGCGCGCGGCCATTCCCCTGCGAAGCATGAAACCGACCTGTGAAGGATGAACCTAATGGGCGCGGAACGCCCGACCAATCCGTCAGGCAATATGTTTGGGAGGTGGGGAGTCGGTATCGGGGATTATTCCGGCGAGCCGGGATGCACGTTGCGGGCTGGTTGCCGACACAAGCGCGACCGATGCGGTCGACAGCGGCGGCTGTGTCACCGTCAGCGAGAAGCAGCCATGGCAATGATGCCCGCCGATGGCCTTGTGGTCGCTGTGACCCGGGGAGCCGTCGAGGACCGCAGCGATCTCCGAGCCCCCACCGGGCGTGGTGACGTCGATGTCGTGCGAGCCGTGCAGCGCGCTCGCGAGCAGATAGACAACCGCGATCAGCACAGACAGCAGCCCGCGCCAATTGCGCGGACGGCAAGTTCTGGAGGGCTGGCGGTTCGCAAGCACGACGTCACTCTGGTTGCGGTCTGTGCCCGGCCTAGCATGGCGGCGGGAACAGTGTCGACCCGCAACATTGTTACGTCCCTGGAACAATTGCCGCAGCAGTGCGTCGCGGCCGCCTCTCACTGGCGGGCGATGCGTCGATGCAAGGCAATGGTTTCGTGGGTCGGCTCCGCGATGCGGCTGCCATCGTCGGCTTCCACGGCACGACGACCCGCTTCCATCGCCCGCTCCAGCCATTTGATGGCTTCGTCGATCCACTGGTCGTGGTGCTCGGGATCGGCAAGGGCCTTCTCCCGGATGCATCTGCCTGATGCAGGCGCGCGCCGTTCTGCGATCCACGCGCCGCTCCCGGTCCGGAAGGCTCCGCCCCGATCGCATCTTTGATGATCCCGGGGCCGGCGTCCTTAACATAGGACAGGCGAGGGAGAGATAAGGCGCTGCAAACGCGGAAAGGCCCCAGCCCGGGGCTGACCGGCTGAGGCCTTTGTGCTCACAATCTTCATCCTTGGGACTCGAACAGGAAACGCACATCTTGCCGGTTCGTTCCGCAACTGACGCCGAATTAGGAACGTTCCTCATTCCTCCCGATTAGCAACCAGAAATGTCTGAGGAGGATGGGACTATGGACGGACTGATTTATCTCATCGGCTTGATCGTGGTGATCATGGCGATCCTGTCGTTCTTCGGCCTGCGCTGAGAGAACGGCAATGGAAACTCTCGTACGGGACAACATGATGGAGGGCGGTGCCGCTGCCGACGACCGCCGGTCCATCCAGTGGAGTTCGGTGCTCGCAGGCGCTCTCTCCGCCGGCGCGATGTCGTTCATCCTGGTCGGCTTTGGCGTTGCCATCGGCCTCGGTGTCAGTTCGGCCTCGCCGACATGGCGCGATGCTTCGGCGGCGCTGGCGCTGCTCTCCGGGCTGTATCTGATCATCCAGGCGATCATCAGCTTCGGCTTCGGCGGTTATATCGCTGGCCGGACGGCGCGACCGGAGCCCACGCTGGCCACGGTCGAGGACGACGGCGAGCGGCGGGCCGGGCTGCAGGGCCGGACCTCG
>NZ_JALBHA010000831.1:0-1623 GCF_023006445.1 Bradyrhizobium sp. SHOUNA76 | reverse complement strand
TGGCGACCCGACGGCGAGATCATGAAGCTTGCGACGCGCGTGCGCGACCAGGACGGCGCGGCGCTGATCATCGACTACGGCCATCTGCGCAGCGATGCCGGCGATACGTTCCAGGCGATTGCGCGCCACACCTTCGCCGATCCCTTGAAGGCGCCGGGGCAGGCCGACGTCACCGCCCATGTCGACTTCCAGGCGCTGGCGCGTGCCGCCGAGGATGTCGGCGCGCGCGTGCACGGGCCGGTGACGCAAGGCGACTTCCTCAAGCGTATCGGCATCGACACAAGGGCGGCCGCCTTGATGCAGAAGGCAACGCCGGAAGTTGCCACCGACATTTCGATCGCCCTCAAGCGGTTGACGGACACCGGGCGCAGCGGCATGGGCTCGATGTTCAAGGTGCTCGGCATCTCCGAGCCGCAGCTGACAGGCATTGCCGGGCTCAGCGATCTCGAGCAGGCCGGAGATGCCTCATGACACTTTCTTCGTCGCTGCTGTCGGCCGTGCCCGGCCTGCGGCATGCCTTCTTCACCCGCGAGGGCGGCGTCTCCGGCGGCATCTATTCCGCGCTGAACGGCGGGCTCGGCTCCAATGACGATCAGGCCCTGGTCGCGGAGAACCGCCGCCGCATGGCCGAACATGTCGGCGTCGCAGCGGACCGTTTCCTCAGCCTGCACCAGATCCATTCACCCGACGTCCTCGTCGCAGATCGCACGTGGCCGAGCGGACCGCGGCCGAAGGGCGATGCGCTGGTGACGAAAACGCCCGGCATTGCGCTCGGCGTCTCCACCGCCGATTGCGGGCCGGTGCTGTTCGTCGATCCCAACGCGCGCGTGATCGGCGGCGCGCATGCCGGCTGGAAAGGCGCGCTGACTGGCGTGCTGGAGGCAACGATCTCCGCGATGGAGACACTCGGCGCCACGCGCGGCGGCATCATCGCCGCGATCGGCCCCTTGATCCGCCAGGAGAGCTACGAGGTCGGCAACGAGTTCGTCGCGCGCTTTATCGACGCGGATGCGGACAACGCTGTGTTCTTCATTCCGTCGGTGCGCGAGGGCCATGCGATGTTCGATCTCGCCGGCTACATCCGCAAGCGGCTGGACGCCGCCGGAATCCTGATGATCGACGATCTTGGCCTCGACACTTACGCCGACGAACGCTTCTTCAGCTATCGCCGTTCGGTCCATCGCAAGGAGCCGGATTACGGTCGCCACATTCACGCGATCGCGCTGGAGGGGTGAGGTCTCGTGCCCCGGACGCGGCGCAGCACCTAAGTGATGCGCTGCTGAGCCGGGGCCCATGTCTCCGCGATTTCGATTTCACCGGCCTTCTGGGTCCCGGCTCAGCGCAGCGGCACTGCGCGCCGCAGCGCGTCCGGGACACGCACCGATTTTCCGACCATTGCTTTGAGGACTGCACGCTCGAAGCGTGAACACACGGGCAACCCCGTGTCGTTCCGGGGCGTTACAGGGGCTGCATGAGTGATCTGTGTCGCCGCCGCCCTAGACCTTAATCGATTTTAACGATATCGCTGCCCTCCATAATGAGGGACGCGTCATCCATCTTGCGCCGCGCGGGCTCGTGCGTGCTGGCGGTCATGCTGCTGGCGGCTGCGGCCGCACTCGGCGG
>NZ_JALBHA010000830.1:0-1637 GCF_023006445.1 Bradyrhizobium sp. SHOUNA76 | reverse complement strand
GCCGTTCTGACGGCCTCGCCGCGAGCGACGGAGCGGCCGAGCCTTGCACCATCGGCCCGCACCAGGAGGCGACCCAACCGATCGCGCTCGATGCGTATGTCGGCGGAATCGCCGGCGAGCACCCGCGATCTTCCGTCATCGATGGCGAAGCCGAACTTGGTGGGAAGCGCGAGGCCGCTGTCGGCGAGCGCCTCCTCCAGCTCGGCGGCGAGCGACTGGGTTTGGTCGCCGCCGCTCCAGAACGGCATCACCAGAATATTGCGCCGGGCTTCGATATCGCCGTCGGGATCGAGCAGTGCCAGTTGCGCAAGGCCGTCGAGCAGCGGCCGATGGCTTTGCTCGCTGACGCCCCGGATCTGGAGATTGGCGCGGCTCGTCACGTCGATCAGACCATTGCCGTGTTGCCCGGCGAGTTCGGCAAGCCCCGTGATTTGTGCTGTTTCAAGACGCCCGCCGAACGGACGCACCCGCACCACGAGCCCGTCGCCCGATTGCATCGGCCGCAGCGCGCCGGGACACCAGCCCTTGACCGCAGCCGCGCTCATGATGCCTCCCGCAGTGCTGCCGCGATCGAATTGCGGCGCGTTTGCCAGAGTGCCGCATCGTGCAAGCGCGCAAAACAGGTTTCCATCGCGGCGAGAGCGTGCGGATTTTCACGCGCCATGAAGGCGCGGACGTCGTCGTTGCCGAGCGTCGCATCGTAGTAGAGATCGAACAGATGCGGCGGCACGGCGGCGGCAAGATGCGCGAAAGCGGCCATGTGTTCCAGCGTCGCTGTGATCTCGGCCGCCCCGCGAAAACCGTGGCGCATCATGCCGGCGATCCAGGCCGGATTGGCGGCGCGCGCCCGGACGACACGCGAGATTTCCTCGGTCAGCGTGCGCGCGTGCGGCTGTTCGGGATGCGTCGTGTCGAGGTGATAGAGCGATGGTCCTGCCGCGCCGAGATGCGCTGCAGCCGCCGCAACGCCGGCTTCATGCGCGGCATAGTCGGCAGCCAGCAGCAGGTCGGTTTCCGGCAAGTCCTGGACGTGGACAAAGGCATCGGCCGAGGCGAGCCGCGCCTCGATGCCGGCGCGATCGGGCTGCATCTCGCCATCAACCGAGAACGCCCAGGACGATGCCGAAAGCCAGGCTTCGCCGGCGGCATCGCGCGTCTCCGCCGTGAACGCATCGGGGATCGCCGACAGACCAACGCCATATTGTCCGGGGCGCGGCGCAAACACGCGGGAGGCGCGGTGGCGGTACGGATTCTCGTCGCCCTCTCCCTCGCGCGTTGCGAGCGCTTCGGCTGCGGCCTCGAACAATTGCGCAAGGCCTGAGAAGACATCACGGAACAGGCCGGAGACGCGCAGCGTAACGTCGATGCGAGGCCGGCCGAGCTCGGCCGGCGCGATGATGTCGTAGCCGGTGACCCGGCCGGAGGCGTGATCCCAGCGCGGCGCGAGGCCGGCCAGATGCAGCGCCATCGCAAACTCCTCGCCCGCAGTGCGCATCGTCGCCGAGCCCCACAGGTCGACGACGAGGCCTTTCGGCCAGTCACCGTGATCCTGCAGGTGCCGGCGCAGCAGCTCTTCGGCGAGCCTGATGCCTTGCGCGTGCGCCGACGGCGTCGGCACCGCGCGCGGATCGACGGCA